>JASHQD010000780.1 GCA_030037755.1 Terriglobia bacterium | reverse complement strand
AATCAGCGCGACGCGGGTCGAGTTTTGGCGGTCCGTCTCGCCAATGCCGCGACCGCTGAGCAGGCGGATGCCGAGCGTATCCAGGTAGCCGGAAGAGACCTGGTTGTAGCCTGCCGAGGGAGTCTGCTGACCGGAGGGTGTGGTCTGGCCTTCCACCACGATGTTGCCGCCCATGTTGTGCCCGCCGAATGGCACCGCCCCGGCAACGCTCGCCGATTGGACCCCGGGCAGCGCGCGTACCTGCTCGAGCGCTTTGTCCAGGAACTCGTAACTCTGCGTTTCGCTGTAACCTGCCAGGCCGGGATCGAGCGGAACATTCAGGACATGTGCGGGGTCAAAACCTAAATCGGATTTTTGAACGCCGAAGAGGCTCCGAACGAACAGCCCGGCCACGATCAACAGCATCAGGGAACCCGCCACCTGGGCTACTACCAGAGCCTTGCGGAACCCATGTCCTCCGGCGGTGGTGGTGCGCCCGCTGCCGTGCAGAACTTCGTTCAAGTCGCCCGCCGTGGCGCGCCAGGCGGGGACAATGCCGGCGATCACGCCTGCCACGAGCGCGAGGCCGAATGCGTAGATGAACACGCGCCAGTCAAAGCGAAAATCGAGAATGATAGGGACGTCCATGTGAAGAGGCAGTGAGCTCAGAACCCGATTTCCCACGAGTCCCACCACCACCCCGCCCACGCCGCCGAGCAGGGACAACAACAGGCTCTCGGTGAGCAGTTGCCCGATCAACCGTCCGCGTCCGGCTCCCCACGCGGCCCGAATAGCGGTCTCCCGGCGGCGGACGCTGGCGCGCGCCAGAAGGAGGTTGGCGACATTGACGCAGGCCAGCATCAAGACCATCGCCGCCAGGATGAGGAAGAGTGCTCCCACTACTCCCAATCCACTCCCAGGGTCGTCCGACGGTCCTACAGCCGCAAGCGGGAAGGCGTTCAACGCCTGCCAGGCATCGGCCTTCGGATACTCGGCGGCGAGTCGCTTGGCAACCACATCCATGCCCGATCGGATTTTCTCTTGCGTAACCCCCGTTCTAACCCGGCCGACTAAGATCAGGTTTTTATTGTTGCGGTCGCTCAGGAAATCGCTTTTCGTCTGGTTGTCCACCACCGCCATTCCGAGCGGCATATACGCGTCGGAATTGATGAGCGTTGAGATGGGACGGAAGCCCTCGGGAGCGACTCCGACAATCGTCACTTGCCGGCCATTCACCGATGCCTGCTTGCCGACGATGGCCGGATCGGCGCCCAGATGCTCCTTCCAGAACGGATAAGTAAGGACGAGCACCGGGTCGGCGCCGGCCACGCCACCCTCCGAGGGCAGAATGAAGCGGCCCAGCGCAGGGCGAACGCCCGTGATCTCAAAAAAGTCGCCGGTGACGAAATCGGTCCAGATCCGCTCGCTCTTGCCACCGATGCTCAAGCCCGTGGCGCCTAGAATCTGGAGTCCCGCGATGCCGGAAAACAGCTCCGGCGTCTGTTTCCGGATGTCCGTCAGGTCCGGATAGGAAAACCCGTTGCCGGCCGACTTTCCTCGCGTGGCGAAGGTGTAAATCTGCTCGGGATGGCTGACGGGAAGGGGGCGGAGCACCAGGGTATTGACCATGCTGAAAATCGCCGTATTGAGCCCGATTCCCAGCGCCAGCGTCAGTGCGGCCACCGTTGTGAAGCCGGGATTCCTGGCCAGCATTCGTATGCCATAGCGAACATCCTGCGCGATTCCTGTGAAAATGCCCATTGTTCCTCCCCCGTCGTCCGGAAGGCTTCAGCAGCTTTTGGCCGTTCGTCCCTCACCCACAGAGTACGCCATGCGACCGTCGATTGTTTCATCAGCTTCAGGTCTTTTTCTGCCAGGCGCCGGCTCGCGGAAAAAGCCAAGACGGTTGGAACCTCCTGCTCGGAAGCTGCCCCAAATGCCATTATTCGACGGATTCCATCAGGTTGCTGATATGGAAGGGTTTAACTGCGATCGAAATTGCCGCTGTTGGAGCAGGTCTTTAGATTGCTGATGCTGAAGGGTTTAACCGTCGGCAGTGGAATATTTCACCTAGTCGCTACTTCAGTAAGAACGCGCGATTGTAGCCTACTCCATTCGGTCCTGCCGGCCATGCTGGATTACGCCCAGGCGCCGGAAGAACGCGTTGGATCTTTGGGCGTCGCGAATGATCTGCGCTTTCAACGCCGCGGCATCCGGAAACTTGCGCTCGTCGCGCAGACGGTGCAGGAACTGAACTTCCATCGCGTCGGCTCCGATGTGACCGCCGCGATAGTCGAGGAGAAACGACTCGACCGTAAGCTCGTGCTCCCCGAATGTCGGCTTGCGCCCGACGTTCGTGACCGACTGGTGCGTGGCGCCGGCCACTTGTGTCCACGTGACGTAGACTCCGGTCCTGGGAAGCTGGCGTGGCGCCTGAGGATCAAACGGGGCGAGGTTCAAAGTCGGAACGGTCTGGCTGCGCCCGATGCCGAGGCCGGCCACGATGGCTCCCGAGACGCTGAACGGACGCCCGAGCAATCGTCCGGCCTGGTGGACGCGGCCGAGTTCTGCAAGCTCGCGAATGCGAGAGCTCGAAACCATCTGGCCGCGCTGCGTCAGAGCCCCCATGACGTCGACTTCACAACGGGTGCCGCGGGCGAGTCCGGCAAGCGTGTTCACGTCGCCCGCCTGCCTCTGCCCGAAGCGGAAGTTCAGACCTACGACAACCGCCGAGGCGTGCAATCCGTGCGCGAGCGCGTCGTCGAAGAACTCCGCGGGAGACATCGCGGAGAGTGCGCGGGTGAACGGCCGCACCCAGACCAGGTCGATTCCGGCGGCTTCGATCAAATTGAGCTTCTCGGGAAGAGTGGTGAGCAGCTTCGGCGCGCGGTCCGGCGCGAGCACGTACGTGGGATGAGGATCGAACGTGAGCACGGCCGCCGTGGCGCCCATCGCGCGCGCCCGCTCCAGGACGCGTCCGAGCAGCGCCTGATGTCCAAGATGGACGCCATCGAAGTTGCCGATGGTCACGACGCTCGAGGACAAAGGCTCGCGAAGATCGGCGGTTTCACGGATGATTCGCATAGAAGCTGTCAGTCGTCGGTTGTCAGTGGTCAGTTGCTGGTTGCCGGTTGTCGGTTATGGGTTCGCGGTATTTCGTTCGACGAGCTAACCGATCGTAGATCGTCGTTCGTGGATCGTGAACCCGCATCAACGATCCCGATCTACGAACCGCACCAGCAACCAACAACCAGCAACGGACGACCGTCAACCGACAGCCGTCAACCGGCACCTAGATTTCCACGCGCAGCCCGTCGTGCGCGAGCCGCACATTCGAGGGAAGCGCGGCGTTCGTGACCTCATGTCCCAGATCATGCGCGATGTGGGTGAAGAACGCGCGTCGCGGCTTCAGACGCTCCACCCACGCGAGCGATTGCTCGACCGTCGAGTGCGACGGGTGCGGATGATGCCGCAGCGCGTCGAGCACAAGCACATCGAGGTCTTCGAGCAGCGAGACCGTGGAATCGGGAATGGTGCTGAAATCGGTCAGGTAAGCGCCGCGTCCGAAACGGAATCCGAGTATGGGCAGCGATCCGTGAAACAACGGCAGAGGAACCATTCGCTCGCTCCATAATTCGAATGGCCCGTCGATCACATGGGTATCGAGCTTCGCGAGGCCGCCGTAAGGATAATCCTGGTCGAAGATGTACTTGTAGACGCGCCGGATGCTGCCCAGCGTGCGCTCGTCGGCGTAGATCGGGATCGGTACTTTCTGGCGGAAGTAGAAGGCGCGCACGTCGTCAAGGCCGAAAATATGATCGGCGTGATCGTGGGTGAAGAGGACAGCATCGAGGCGCTGCAACGATTCGCGCAAAGCCTGCTGGCGGAAGTCGGGCGTGGTGTCGATCACCACGCTGCGGCCGTCAAATTCCAGCAAGACCGAGGGCCGGGTGCGCTTGTCGTGCGGGTCGGAGGAATGGCAGATGGCGCAGTTGCAGCCGAGTGTGGGCACCCCGGTGGAGGTCCCGGTGCCGAGGAAGGTCAGCGTCATTTCGATCGTGCGCTGCGCCGCTCGACTTCCACATAGGCCATGCGCAGCTCGTAGAGCACGTCTTCGAGCAGCCGCGACTCATCCGGCGTCAGATTGCCTTGTGTCTTGCGCTCCAGGACTTCAATCATGTCGATGCTGTTGCGCGCGTTGAGCAAGTCGGCAGGAATGTGCTGGCCTCCCGGTCCCGCCACCAGTCCCATCTGGAACATGGCCGTGGTTCCAAGATACGAAACCAGCGTCTCGAACCCCGAATACTCGCCGGCCCCAGCTCCGCCCTCCATACCGAAGTCTTCGCGCGATTCCAGCGCACCCGATTCCTCAAAGTCCGCACTCGTGGATTCCGCGCCCGACCCTCCGGGCGCTGCCGCCGGTCCGGACGCGGCTGCGGCCGGCTCTTCCGCGGCCTGCCGCGGAGGAGGCTCGGCCGTGGCGCCGCCGGGCTCGGGGCGCACGCTTCCATCCGAAGCGAAGGAGCGTCGATCCACTACTTTGAAGCCCGTGTCTTCCTTCTCATCCGCCATCGTTGTTCACTCTCGCGACAAATCAGGATCACTCCGAGCTGTTTCCCTCGTACTCAGTTTAGCACGCGACTCCGGTTCCGCAGTGCCGATGCTAGGAATGGGTTACCGCCTCTCGGTTTTGCGCCGATCTCCAGGCGTTAATGCCCCCCGCCAGATCGGCGACGTCGCCGAATCCGTGCCGCTTCAGGATGCTGGCGGCGACCGACGAGCGATATCCGCTCGCGCAATGCACCACGATCCGGCGCTCGCGCGGAACATCGCCGAGCCGCTCCTCGAGATGATTCAGCGGCAGGTTCACGCTGCCCGCGATGTGGTCGGCGGACCACTCGCGTGGCGCCCGCACATCGAGAATGAGGGGTCGAGAGTGCGGATCCTGCTGAAGTTCCTGTTCAAGCGCCTCCGGGCTGAGACGCTCGGTGGTTGCCAGCAGGCCCGACGCGTCTTCCGCGTTCGACGCAGCATCGGCGCGATCGGAAGTCGCCAGGGCCTGCATACCGCCTTCGAGGTATCCTGCGACGCGATCGAATCCGATACGGCCCAGCCGCATGGCGGCTTCGTACTCGCGTCCGGGCTCGGCGACGATTACAATCGGGCGCTCGCGATCGAGAATCGTTCCCGCCCACGTGGCGTACTGCCCGCCCAGGCTGATGTTGATGCTGCCGGTGATGTGCCCGGCCTCAAAATACGCCGGATCGCGCACGTCAAGAATCTGCGCGCCCTCGCGCGCGAGGGCGCGCAAGCCGTCGAGTGGGAGCGGCTTCAGCGATTTCTCGAGCGCGCGGTCGAGCGTAGGACGCTCCCGCGTGTTCAACACCGCGTCATACGTGAAGTACGCCGGCGCATCGGGCTGGTCGGCGAGCACCAGGGTCACAAATTCATCGGCGGACATGGCTTGCAATGCGTAATTCAGCCGCCGCTGAACGCCGATGGTCGAGGAATTCTCCTTGCCCAGCGCCTTGCCGCAGAGCGATCCGGCCCCATGCGCCGGGTAAACACGCGTGGAGTCGGGCAGCGCCAGCAGCTTGCGATGGAGAGAATCGTAGAGCATGTGCCCGAGATCCTCCGCTTTCCAGCCGAGCGAGACGCGCAGATCCGGACGTCCGACGTCGCCAACGAACAAGGTGTCTCCCGTCAGCACGGCCCAGGGTGCGTCCTTCGCCGGATCGGTCGAACTCGCGGCCAGGGAACCTGGCGGCAACGTGCCTTCGGCATCGAAAATCAAGATCGATATCGATTCCGGCGTGTGGCCGGGCGTTTCGAGTGTAGCGAGCGTGACGCTCGGACCGAGTTTCAGCCTGTCGCCGTCGCGCATTGGTGTGAAGGCGTACTCGGCCTCGGCCTTGGAGCCCAGGTAGATGGTGGCACCGGCGCGATCGCGCAGTTCCAGGTGTCCGGCCACGAAGTCGGCGTGAAGATGTGTGAGAAGCACGTGCCGGATGTCCAGTCCCTGCTCGCGCGCGTCCGCGAGATACTGCTCCACGTCACGCTGCGGATCGACCACAGCGGCCACACGCGATTCTTCATCGGCGATCAGGTACGAGGCGTGGGCGAGACATCCGAGGTAGTACTGCTTGAAGATCATGGTTTCCCCTGGCACGGCATTATAACGGTAGTCGGTAGCCGGTTGTAGTAGCCGGTTCTCGGTTGTCGGTTTCCAGCGAAAAGACCGGCAACTGGCGACCGACAACTATTCTACGAGCCACCATCTACGATCCGCTACGTTGGCAAACGAATGCGGACGGACCGCGAACCGGCAAGCGCCAACCGGCAACCGGCTACTGGCCACTGACAGCCACCCCCGTCTCCGCCCGCTCGGGAGTGATCAACTCCGGCAATTCGATGCGGATGGATGTGCCCTGCCCGGGTTCGCTGTGGACCCGCAGCTTGAACTCGTCACCATACAGCACATTAAGGCGCTCGCGAACATTGCGGATGCCGATACCCGACTCGAATCCCTCCCGCTGCCTTTCCGGAGAGATGCCGACACCGTCGTCGCTGATCTCGACCACGAGCCGTCCGTCGGGATGCGATGTGCGCAGCGTAATGGTGCCGCCTTCCACTTTGGGTCCGATGCCGTGCCGGATCGCGTTCTCGACCATGGGCTGCAGAATCATGCTCGGGATGTTGGAGTCAAGCGTCTCCGGATCGATTTCCTTGCGCACGCGCAGCTTGTCGCTGCCAAATCGAACGACTTCGATCGAAAGGTAGTCATCGATGAAGTCCAGCTCCTGGCGTAGCGTGAGAAAATGCGCCTGCGTCCGCAGCCGGCGGCGCAGGATATTGGAGAGTTTCAGGACCACGGTCCGGGCCGTTTCAGGATCGAAGCGGATCAGCGACGAGACCGTGTTCAGGGTGTTGAACAGGAAATGCGGATTGATCTGGCTGATCAGGGCGTCGACCCGCGCCTGCATCAGCAGCCGCTCTTGTTCCTCGAGCTTGCGCTCGATGCGGGTGTTGTTCCAGATGCGCACCGGCAGCGCCACCCCGATCACCGTCGCCAGCACGATCAGACCGCGGCCCAGCAGGTGCGGGGAATTGATCCCGAACAGAACGTGCGGGCCCAGGCTGCTGACGATCATGCGCGCGATTTCGAGAATCACGCAGATCAACGCGAACAGCACCTGCCAGTCGAGGACCGGAGCGCGGAATCGCTGGCGGATGGAGCGGTAAAGGCTGAGATCGACAAAGGGCGAGAATTTCCAGATGGCTTCTTTGTCCGGACAAATCCAGCGCGCGGTACCGGCCATCACGGCATACAGCGTTGCCATCAGCGGCGCCAGAAACTCTCCCCAGTGCAGCCACGCCGGCAGGCTGACCATCATTCCGACCACCAGTCCGGTGATGGTCCCGCCGAGCAGACCGGCCAGCACCGTCGCCTCCAGGCTGAGGTCGGCGCCAGGGAAGTGCGCCACCAGACGCGTGAGGGTCGCGAGCATGAAGGGCACGCCGAGAAAGGCCGCAAACTGGAGCTTTTGCTTAGGCGTGCGCTGCTCGACAAAGATCAGGCGCTTAAACAGCCCGAAGCGCGCGATGATGCTGGCCAGCGCCGCGATCAAGCCGAGCTTGATCAGCATGGTGACGAGAATGAAAGTCGTGGTGCCTGGAATCATGGAAACCGGCGCGTCCGGCGCCGCTCGGTCTCAATTCTAGCGCATGTTGCCGGCTAGCATGACTCTTCACGTGCGGGACGCCGGAGCTACGTTGCCTCGGAATCGCACGACGAGGCAGGGGATTTCCTCCAGGGTGCGGGCGATGACAGGCTCAGGCGCCGGTTCAAAGTTCGGTGGAGAGCATGATTCAGTGCCCGCTTGATTACTGGCGAGCAGAATGCCTCGGCATCCTGCTGCCTGGGCCGCCTGAATGTCAGTGATTGCGTCGCCGATCATTACGCTGGCCCGAAGGTCAATTTGCCAGTCGCGCGCGGCCTGAAGCAGGAGACCCGGCTTGGGTTTGCGGCATGAGCAGCCCTCGTCAGGGTGGTGTGGGCAGTAGTATACGCCGTCGATCCGGACGCTATGGCGCCCGAGCGCGCTCACGAACCGGCGAGTGATTTGCTCGAGGTCGTGGCGACTCAAGGCTCCGCGGCCGACGCCGGATTGGTTCGAGACTACAAGGATCGGCAGGCGCAATCGAGACAATTCCCGAAGTGTCGCAACCGCGTGATCGATGAAGCGAAACTGACGCCAGGCCGTGACGTATCCGTTGAGGATGCGCTCGTTGATCACGCCGTCGCGATCGAGGAAGATCGCAGGCCTGCGTCCGGCGCTCGGAGGAGTGCCAAAGAGAAATCGGATGGGTTTAGGGTTCGTCAAGCTGTCGGCAACATGCGAAGCTCTCCGGCGGCACGCCATCGAACCAGATTCGCTTTGGCCCACCGGCCTGTGAGTCCTGGTCACTTCTTAGACCAAAGGAGGAATTGCCCGCACGCGACCACGACGGCGAACGGCAGTGAATAAACAAGAGCTCGCGCGGTGGGTGAGAATCGCCGATTCGCGAACAACGCAAAGCATGCACCCGCAGTCAGACCGCATACGCACCCGAAGATCGGGGAGAGCCACGAATCGGCGAACGCGCTGAGGCCGGGCTGCTGGAAATTCTGTACCCAGTGCACCAACTGGGAAGTAAGCACGCCGGTCAGGCTGAATAGAACCAGTACGCGCCTCGTGGTTACCGGCTCTCGGGTTGCGCGGAACAACATGTAGAGAAAGAACGTCATGACGTAGGCCGCGATTGTTGCGTCGAATATCACGGCCGCCGCAGCCAGCCATGGCCCCCAGTGCGGCTGGAGAAAAGGATTTTCCGCATCACCCGCCCCGAGTCTTCCAAGAAAGAGGGGTGATGAAGGCAGGCTGAAGAAGGGAATCAGCGGGATGGACGCCGCCAGAGGCGCCAGCCAGAATGCCGGGTTCATCCTAAACGGCTCTCGCGCCTCGGGCGTCGAGAGAGTCGCAACGTTTCCATTCGGGATCATCAAGGGACTCTCCTTCATTGGGCATGCACGGATCAACCTACTGACTCATTTGACCAGAGGGCCCAATCGGCCTTCATTTCAGCGTTTCGGCGAACAGTTGCCTCAGCCTCTCGAACGCCCGCTCAGCCTGAGCCTGATTGTAGACCGGGCTATCGGGCACCGTCCAGCTATGATGCGCCCCGGTAGTGGGCTCCTTCCGGTTTCATAAGTAGTAAACGGCAGGTTCTTTTCAGGAATCCCTCCGGGGCTGGTTGCGAATCGAAGATGTGGTCGGTTATGATGACGGTTTCAAAAGGGACGAGAAGGCCCCGAAATCAGGGCGGGGCCTCCGGCAGTCTTGGAGGTGCTATCTGAGTCGTGACGACATTCGATCCGATTTGACCAAAGTCCGTGCGTGGGCTC
>JASHQD010000779.1 GCA_030037755.1 Terriglobia bacterium | reverse complement strand
CCTGAAGCCCGACCTGATTCTGATGACCGGCGACTACGTCACCTGGGATCCGTCCACGCAGTGGGCGGTCGTCGATACGCTCTCGATTCTGCAAGCGCCCTACGGCGTGATCGGGACGCTGGGCAATCATGAAATGTGGACGCACACCGAGGACTCGATCACGCAGATGTTCCGGGCGCAGGGGAGAACGATGTTGCGCCAGCAGAACACGACGCTGCGCGCGAGCGGCGACGAGCTGAACCTGATCGGCGTGGATTACGAATCGCGCCGGCCCATGGGTCCGCACCACGAGCGCGTGGTGCGGCAGTACCTCACATCCATCGAACCGCTGGTGCGGCGCGATACCGTGAACATCCTGATGAGCCACAATCCCAACACCTTCGACCGCGCGGCCGAACTCGGCATCGAGCTCAGCCTCGCGGGACACACGCACGGCGGCCAGGTGACGATGGAGTTCATCAGCCCGGACATCTGTCCGAGCCGCTTCGTGACGTCATACGTGGTGGGCTGGTTTCAGAAGCCGGGCGGCAAGCTTTATGTGAATCGCGGCATCGGAACCATCGGCGTACCAATGCGCATCGGCGCGCCGCCGGAGATCACGGTGTACGAGCTCCTGCGATCGGCCTAGAGCTGTAGCGCGCCTGTCAGGCGCGCAGATCGCGGGCCAGTACGCCCGCGCTACGGCGAAGCGGTCAGAAAGTCCTTCCCGCGACGTTCCTGCCCGAAACCGATAACCAGCGCGCCGGCGGCGATAACGGCGATTTCGAATGCGGCCATCGCCCAGCCATAGCCCAGCCGGTTGCGCAACGCGTATTCAATCGAGTTCGCGGGCGATGCGATCAGGATGCCGAGTTGATAGCAGAGTCCGGGCAGGAGCCCGCGTGCCGCGTCCGGAGCGAGTTCGTTCAGATGCGCGGGAATGATTCCCCAGGCGCCTTGCACTCCGGCCTGCATCAGGAAGGCGCCCATTGCCAGTGAAGCGAGCCTCGCGCCAAAGGCCCACAGGGGCATCACGGCGACAGCCAATCCCAGCGCGATCAGCATGGCGCGCCGGCGCCCCAGCCGCTCGGAGAAATGCCCGAAGCCGATTCCGCCGGCGACAGCGCCGACGTTGTAGAGCATGGCCACGAGAGCCACGGTGGCAGCAGGTATGCCGTGCGCGCTCTTCAGGAAGTCCGGATACAGGTCCTGAGTGCCGTGCGAGAGGCAGTTCATGATGATCATGAGCACGACGAGGTAGCCCGCGATCTTCCAGTTCTCCGCCACCGCGCGCAGGATGCCGCCGATGCTGAGGCTGCGGACTCGCTGCCAGGCTTCGGATTCCGGCACCTTGGACCAGACGTAAAAGGCGATCAGCGCCGGAGACGCGCCCGCGAAAAACAGTGACCGCCAGCCCCAGACCGGCAGGAGAACGCGAGCCGCCAGCGCGGCCAGCAGATATCCGATGGGATAGCCGCTCTGCAGCACGCCCGACAGCAGACCGCGCCAGCGCCGCGGTGCGGCCTCCATGGCCAGTGATGCACCCACGCCCCACTGCCCGCCCATGCCGATTCCGTAAAGGGCGCGCAGGATGAGGAAGACCGTGAAATTGGGCGCAAATCCGCAGGCGAGCTCGACGAGCGAAAAATAGATCACGTTCGCCATCAGCGGGCGTCGACGCCCGAAGCGATCCGCCAGGAGCCCAAACAACAATGCACCCACGGGCCGCATGGCCAGCGTGGTGGTCAGGCTGAGGACGATGGCGGCCTTGCCGACGGCAAACTGTTTCGCCAGCGTTTCCACCAGAAACACCACGACGAAGAAATCGAACGCGTCGAGCGTCCAGCCGAGAAAGCTGGCGATGACGGCATGCCGTTCGCCGCCTTTGAGTGCGCCCAGCGACCCGGCGGCGTCCGGAGATGCGGTTTGGAGTTTGCCTGTCATGTACCCCGAGGAGCCGTGAACGCAGAGTCTAGCGGAATTGTGATGGAATAAGCTACCGGGGACACGGGTAATGACTCAGTTGGGTAGCACAGGCACTCTTGCCTGTGCTTTGCGCAAGACGTTGCCAATCATTGGGCACAGGCAAGAGTGACTGTGCTACCCAACTGAGTCATTACCGGAGCACGAGGTGATTATGAACTGTTGCGAAGCGATGGGCGAGGCCGTGGACCGCGGCGCGATGTACCAGGGCCCGAAGCACCGGATCGACGACGGCCGCATCGTGAACGAGATCGATACCGAGTACTTCATCCGCTCCGCGGGCGGGCGCGGGTACGATTATCTCGGCATCAATTATTGCCCGTTCTGCGGGCGCGCGCTTTCGAATTCGCTGTGGGCGGCGGAGAAGAAGAAGTGAGCCGCTCGCCTCACTGCTGGAAATCGATCTGCTTGACCTGGGCCAGAGGCACGGAGAAGTCAAACGTGTCTTCGCTCGCCGGATCGTATTTGTCCGTGACGCCCAGCACGCGCGCTTCGGCCGGCTGGGTGGTCGGCATGAGAAACTGCCCTTCCTTCACCTGCCCGCTGGCGAGCGTGATACGCAAATGATTCCCCGCGAACTCGATGCGGGTGATATCGGCAAAGTCGATGTAGTCGCTGCTGCCGTCGCTGAACAGCACCGGGAGATGAGTCTCGGCGGGGAGCGCTTCGAGCAGCGAGCCCTGGCCGCCCGGCGGATAAAAATCGAGATAGGCGTCCGAGATTTGCGAGGCCTTGCCCGAGGTTTCTGTGACGATGGCCGTAAAGCCGAAGTGGCGCCACTGGTCCACGATCTGGCGGCGAGTATCGGGTGCGCTGCGGCTAACCTGGTAGGGCAGGCTGCTCTCATGGAGGGTCGCCTTCACGATGCGCCGCTCTTTGAGATCAAAGTGCTTGTAGATGATCGTGGCGGGGTCCTGCTTCACCACAATGGCGTCGCGCTGAAGCACGACCTGCTCGCCCTGTTGGTTTGTCTGGGAGATGACGTCAGAGTAGAGCGGCAGCGGCGCGAGCGCCACTGCCGCCCAGATCGCGACGTGTTTCGAAATGCTTGCGAACCTAATTGCTGCTCCCCTACGTGCCCTTCTTCTTCCTTGACTTGACGTCGGTAGTAACGGTACCCGTTACGGACTGGAGCATGGCCTGCGCCGAGTCGGCGTACTTGCCCTTGGGGTCGAGTTGCAGATACGACTGCAGCGCCTCGACAGTGCCCGGCGCCGGGACCACCTTGCCGTCCGCTCCGACCGTCGCCTTGCCCATCAGCGCCTGCGCCTCGAGGAAGTAGGCGTCGGCAAATTTCGGATCGGCGGTCGTGGCTTGTTTGAAGGCCGCCGCCGCTTCGTCCATTTTGCCCGCGTTGCTCAGGATCGCGCCTTCGTTGTAATAAGCCTTGGCCGCGCCGGCGGGATCCAATTGGGCCGATTTCTGGAACTCCGCCTGCGCCTCCGGGATCTTGCCCATGTCGGCATAGGTGGCGCCGAGCCCGTTGTGAGCCTGGCCGTCATTGGGATTAATGGCCAGCAGCTTCTGGTAGGTTGCCACGGCCTGGTCGTACATCTTGGCCTTGTAGTACGCCTGCGCTTCGTGCCCGAGCACCACCGGGAGGTTGTTGCCCTTGGCCATCGCCTCGCCCTTCTGGAAAGTGGAGGCGGCATCGGCCCATTGCCCGGCGTTTTCCTGCTGAACGCCCTGGTTGAAGACTTCCTTCAGGCTGTTGAGCTGCTGCTGCTCCTTCTGCTGCTCCGCGGCCTGCTGCGCGACCTGAGGATTCTCTTTCTGCTGGGTTGCCGCCTCTTTCGGCATATTGAAGTCCACCTGGGTAGGCTCGCCGATTTCGACGTGCTTGTTGAAGTAATAAATCGGCCTGCCGTTAGCATCTTGCAAGGTGATCTTGTATTGGCCTGGAGCCAGGCCAATATAGACAAAGTTCCCTTTCTTGTCCGTCGCCGTCTTATAGGCGGCGTGGATGTCCTGTCGCTCGATGATAATCGGACATTTCACACACACGCTGCCATCCTGGAGCGTCACGTGGCCAGTAACTCCGCCGTTTTGCGCCCATGAAACTCCTGCGCCTGCGAACAGCGCCATCATCAAACCCGCACCGAGCGATCTGAGAACGCGAAACATAAATCCTCCTTCGGCCAACCTAAACCTATTGTATGCCTCACCCGCGTCCGGCTCAACCGTGAGTGTCGATTTCAGGCCGTGGCCGGCGCATCGCTCAGGCCCTGGCCCATGACTGACGAGAGCTTGTTGCGGGCCCGGTGCAGTTGCGACTTGACCGTGCCCTCCGACAGTCCAAGGACGCTCGCCGTTTCCGCCGTCGACAAGCCTTGCACGTCCCGGAGCCAGACTGCCGATTGTAACGCCGGCGGCAGGCTCTTCAAACCGTGATCAAACATTTCGAAGCGCTCTCTTTGCGCATAAACTTCGTCGGGACCCGGGCGGGCGTCGGGAATGCGGCTGCCCAGCGTCAACTCGCGCTGTTCGGTGTCCTCCTGCTCGAGTGAGACGGTGGGCCGGGAACGCTGCCGGCGCAACTGCATCAAGGCGCTGTTGATCACGATTCGCGTCAACCACGTCGAAAACTTGCTGCGGCCTTCGAATCGCTTCAGGTTGCGGACGGCCGAGAGCATCCCTTCCTGCAAGGCGTCCTCGGCGTCTTCAGGATTGCCGAGCAGCCGCAGGGCAGTCTGGTAAAGAGGGCGCGTGTAGCGCGCGAAAAGGGCATCCAAAGCCTCCGAATCGCCCTGAATTCCGGATTGCACCAGGACTTCTTCGTCGAAATGAGGGTGACCGATCATCGTTTTCGCTGTCTCCTTTCACAGGTGTCCGCACCGGCGCTTCCCGATCATCGAAAGAGCGCCGCAACCGTAATCGCGTGCGGTCGATTCCCCCAGCCGTTACTTCGTGATGATGGTTGCGTCCACATTCATCCCCGGACGCAATACTGCCCTGTCGGATACGTGGTCGAGCAGAATCTTCACCGGAATCCGCTGCACGACCTTCACAAAATTCCCGGTGGCGTTCTCGGGCGGCAGAAGGCTCAGCCGCGACCCGGTGGCGCCGGCGATCGAATCGACGTGACCCGGAAAGGTCTTGCCGTACATGTCCACGTGGATCTCAGCCTTCTGCCCGGCCTGAACCTTGGCAAGCTGAGTCTCCTTGAAGTTGGCTGTCACCCAGACGTCGTTGAGCGGGACCAGCACGAAAAGCTCCTGGCCCGGCTGGATGATTTCGCCGACTTCCACCGATTTCCTGGTCACCACGCCGTCCGTCGGCGCAGTGATCGTTGTGTAGGAGAGATCGAGATTCGCCGCCTCCAGATTGGCGCGAGCCTGCGCGATGGATGCCGCCGCGGCCGCGGCATCGGCTGTCCGCATCGTCACCTGGCTTCGATTCGCCTCGGCCTGGCGCACAATGGCTTGCGCGCTCTGCACCTGGGCCTGCGCAGCCGACTGCTGAGCGCGCGCGATGCTCACGGATTCCTGAGCCGCCTTCAGCTTCTCCTGGACGCTCTGCAGTTCGCTCGCGGACACCCGCTCGGCGGCCGTGTAGCTGTCGAGTTCCTGCTGGGAAATCTCCGCCTTGGCGGCCAGCGGCTTCATGCGTTCAAGATCGGCCTGCGCCTTGTCGTAGTCCGCTTTCGCTTTGTCCACCTGGGCCTGTGCAAACGCCAGGTCGGACGTCGAAGCCTGCTCAAAAGCCACTTTGGCCCGGTCGTAGTTCGCCTCCGCGCCTGCAAGCTGGGCCTGAGCGTCGGTCGTGCCGCTGAGCGTGACTCCATTGGTCAAAGGCACGCCGACGTTGGCGGCGTGGCCATTCGCCTCGGCCGCCTGCAATTGAGCATTGGCCTGATCGACTCGCGCCTGGTAATCGCGCGGATCGATCCGAATCAGCACCTGCCCGGCCTTTACAGGCTCGTTGTCATGGATGAGCACATCAGCCACCGTGCCCGAGATCTTGGCGGCCATGGGCACAATGTGCCCGTCCACCTGGGCATCATCGGTGGAGACACGGTTCCGGTAGTAGAGGTAGAAACCGAGGGCGACCGCGATCAGCAGCAGCGCACCGGGCAGAATCGCCCGCCGCAGCTTATTCGCAGGCGCCGCCTTGAACGGTTTGGGCGGCGCCGCATCGGCCTCCGGTTCCGGCGTGGCGCTCATTTGCCGTTCGAGTTCCGCGACTTCTGTGTCCATATCCCCTCGCAGTCCGGTCCCTATTTCCCGTACAGATCCTGAATATGACCCGTGGCGTGTGCCAGGTCCGCCCTCGACTGGTTGTAAGCGTAAAGCGCCGCAATCTGGTTGTTGTGAGCGCGCTCGAGCGAATCCTGCGCGCTGATCACCTCGATGTTGTTCGCTACGCCCGCCGCAAACCGGTCGCGCGCCTGGCCGACTTCCTCTTGCGCCAGTTTCACGCCCTGATTCGCCACGTCCACCTCGTGACGCGCGGCTTCCAGCTCGGCCAGCGACGTCTTCACTTCCAGCGCGATCTGGTTCCGCAGGTCTTCCCTGGTCTGCTCGATCTTCTTCAATTCCAGGCCGGACTTGGTAACCTGCGCGCGGATTCTTCCGCCGGTGATCAGCGGCACATCGATGGTGGCGGTGTAGGTGTAAGTCGGAATCGCCGAATCGATTCCCAGGCCCGTGTAGCCCCAGTTGCCGTTGAAATCGAGGCTGGGCAGGCGCTGCTCGCGCGCCTGCTTGCGCTCCAGCTCGATCTCGTGTACCCGCTCATCGAGCGCCAGCATCTCCGGCCGCTGGCCATAAGCCTGATCCAGAGTGGTGTTGCCCGGGAACTCCGGCGTCTCGAAAAAGCTCAACTGGTCCGTCAGCTCGATCGGTTCGTTGGGATCGAGGTTCAGCATCTTGGAGAGGCCGAAAAGCGACGTCTTGTATTGCGTCTGGGCCTCAATGAGGCGCTGCTGCTGGTTCTCCAACTCCACCTGCGCGCGCAGGGTGTCGAGTCCCGTGCCGACGCCGTGCTGCTGTAAATCATTGGCCTGATCGTAGAGCGCCTGGGCCAACTGCACTTGAGACTGGACCGCCGTGACGTTCGCGGCTGCCTGCAGGCTGCCCAGATACTGCGAAACCACCATTAGCACCGTCTGCTCGCGCACGCCCTGCTCGTCGTGGCTGCTGGCTTTCGTCTCGCGCGCGGCCGCCTGCCAGCGACGGTATGCGGTGAGGTCAAACACCGGAAACGAGAACCCCGGTCCCGCCTCAAAGATGCCGAACGGACCGATATGCTGCGAAAAGCCTGGAAAGGGCCGCCCGAAAAGCGCTGCCAGATTTTCGCGTAGAGCCTGCTCGGACACTCTCATGTCAGCTTGAGGTAACAGGCCAGCGCGCGCCAGGTTACGATCCTGCTGGCTCTCCGCAAAGTTCAGGACCGCGATCTGGACCTCTGGATTCTGCTTCAGCGCCACATCGACCGCTTGCTTCAACGTGAGCTGCATCGGGGTCTGCTGCTGCGCGAGCAGGCCGGGTACCGCGACAAATGCGAAGGCTACAGCGACTGCATGTGCTCGAAATCTCATGGCATCTACGACCCGGCCTTCACGGCCTCGTTCTGCTTCTTGATCTGCTCCACAATGCCCTTGCCCAGGCACCCGGAAGCTTTCAGCTCGATACCGCCGCGGTACATGGCCGCCAGCAAGTCCATTCCACGCGGGTCGACGTAGCTGATCGCGCTCAGATCCACCGTGCAGCGCTTTGACGCGCACTCGGGAGGCATATGCCTCCATGACTGCTCCACCACATCGACCCAGCTTCCGGCGAGCTTGCCCTCCAGCTTGAAACAGGCCCCTGCCGGTTCGTCGGTCCTTGTGACCCTCAACATAGTTCCGTCTTGCTCCTCCGACTGATTAGGGAAATGAGGGGCATTATTGATGCCAGGCTATCTACGATCTCGCCAGAGACTGCGGCGACTTGATGGGAATGGGGTTAGGAGATCTGGATCAACTTTCGCTTGGGGAGCGGTCGGTCAGGAGACGAGCCGAAATATCGGCACGTGCCGATATTTCGGCGCGGTACTTGCTCTCGCCCCGCCCTATGAGCGCGCCGTCCGGCAGAGGTCAGCGAGAGATGTCTGGTCAAGGATTCCGGCGGCGGCGTTGCGCACGTCGAGAAACACCTGGTAGAGAGCGCTGTGCTTGCGGTCGATTTTGACCAGGCGCTTCAGGCTTTCCGCATCGCCCAGGGGAGCCAGGGGCCCATCGATCGTACGGATGATTTCGCCCAGGAAGATCTTGTCAGGCGGGCGGCGCAACCGGTATCCGCCATTTGCCCCGCGCAGGCTTTCCACCAGACGCGCGTTCTTGAGATTCAGCAGGATCAATTCGAGGAACTTCTCCGGAATGTCCTCTTCGGTCGCGATCTCGTGGATTTTCGTGGCGCGGTCGGGATAAGTGCGCGCCAGGCGCGTCATCGCCTCGAGGGCGTAGAGTCCTTTGCTCGAGATTCTCATGCGGCGGAACCTGAATCCGTATTTACTGTACTCGCTGTTTGCGATCTGTCAAGCGGAGGTTTCGAAAGTAGCACGTCAGTACGCCAGTATGTCAGTGCGTCAGCGCATCAGTATGTCAGTTTGCCCGGTATTATCCTTCGACCACCCTCACCCATCATACCGGCGTACTATGCAACTGACAAACCGAAGAACTGAGCAACTGAAAAGCGACTCACTGACGTGCTCGACGCCTCACTTCTGCGCCGGCCCGGTCTGCTTCCAGTCTCCGCGCATAATCCCTTCGCGGATTTCAGCCGGCGTTTTGCCCTCTTTCGTCATCCGGTAAGCGAAGAACGTCTCGCCCATGCAGATCCCGCAGCCCGCAGTGTGGGTGGACGTGAAGCAATCGAGCAGGCTGGTGTGGCCGAATTCGCGGTTGCAGTGGCAATAGCACGGCTGCTGCGCCAGCACGACAGGGATGTCGCGTGCGATCTGATACGCCTCGGCAATCACCGGGTTGGTGAATTGGCTGGGAGACAGGGTTTGGGGCAGCGGCTCCGCGTCCTCGGCGCTTTTGTGATACGGAGGCGTTTGCTGGTCTCCAGGACTCGCGGTTTGGCCGGTGGCCTTGTTTTGCTGCGCTTTCGCGATGCTGATTCCGCCGGAGAGACTGATCACAATCGCAAGCAATGCCGGAATCCGGATGCCGCTCTTCATCTGAGTTCCCCCTCGCAGCCAGGATCGCCACGGCTTTGGCGTCAATTGGCGCCGCCCGCCGCCATCATCGCATTCTGACGCGTCAAAAAGGCCGCGAGTTGCTCAGCGCGCCTGCACGCTTCAGACAAAACGGGACCGTTGCTTGCCGCTTGCCACTTCGGCCCTCTTTACGTTCCGGCCACCGGCCGCGTGCCCTCTTCCTTGAGAGTCCTGGAGGCGACATCGGGAAATTGCGGTGTGGCACGGGCCAGCGCCAGGACGATGACGCGCCGGACTCCCGCGCGCTTCAACGCCGCGGCGCACGCGGAAGCGGTAGCGCCCGTGGTCATGACGTCGTCCACTAGAATCACGTCGCGGTCGCGGAGGCGCGTGGGTCTGGTGACGGCGAACACGCTGCGGACGTTTTCGCGGCGGGCCTGCACGCTGAGACCGCTCTGTGGAGCCGTGGATCGCTCCCGCACCAGAGAACGCCGGTCGAGCCGGAACAAAGCCGAACCGCCGCGTTGCCGCATGGCCTTTACAAAGCCCCGCGCCAGAACCTCGGCCTGATTGTAGCCACGCTCGCGCTCTCGCGAGCGATGAAGAGGCACAGGAAGAATCAGCCAGGATTCGGGGAGACCCGATGCGGACTTTAGCGCGAGCCAGGGTTCAGCGAGCAAGCGCCCCAGGCGCACGCCCAGCCGTTCGCGGCGGTGGAATTTCAGCTCCAGGACGGCCCGGCGCAGCCGGCCGGAATAGATCCCGAAGCTGCGCGCGAAGTCAAAATGAGGACGCTCGAGGCGACAGTCACTGCACATCGAGTCTGCCGCGAGCACGCGCGTGGCAAGCGGCAGCCCGCAGCGTGGACAGATTGCGCCCGTCCAGGGTTCCAGGGCGCGCCAGCATCGCCCGCAGATTCCGCCGCTCAGGCTCTCCCTAAGCTCCCCGGAACAGACGGCGCAGGCGGATGGCAAGAGCAAAGCGAGCAAGTTTTCGGTGAACTGGCGGGGAAGGGACGGGCGGTGAGTCGGAGCTTGCAGGGCTGCCGCGGCTCGCATGAAACTCCGCGATCCTGATCCAAGTCATTCCGGGCGAAGCGATGAATCTCTCTCTGGGAAATAACCCGTTTGCGAGATTCCTCGCTTCGCCCGGAATGACTTGGATCGAGGTTTCATCCTTATGCGTTGGTTAGAGCAGGCCCTTGTCCTGCTTTTCCTGGCACTCGATGCAGTGCCGGGCCCACGGTACTGCCTCCAGACGCTTGGGCTGCACTTCGTTGCCGCACTCCACGCAGATGCCGTAGGAGCCGTTCTTCGTACGCGCCAAAGCTTCGTTCACCAGGGAGAGCGTGTGCCGGTTATCGTTGCTCTGGCCGAATAGGAATTCCTTCGTATAAGCGTTGGCTGCTTTGTCAGCAAGGTCCTGAGTGCCCTCTTCGTCGGCTTCTCGCCCGTCCTGATCGGATTTCAAAACCAGCCGCTGGAGCTGCTGCTGTTTCTCCGCGAGAAGATTACGATACGTTTCGAGTTTCTTGCGATCCATACCTTGCCCTGAGAGATTAATAGGCGGAAATTCCAATGTAGAACGCGCCTTCGACTGGTGTCAAGGCAAAGGCTAATATCAGGATCGTGATTGATCAGGAGCCTTCGCCCCTCTGTGGCAAGATTCTGCGCTTTTCTGGCAGGATGTTTTGGCCCCTTCGGTTTGGCCCTTTGTTCATACGGTTCGGAAGTCTCCCCTGCTGACTGTCGGCTGTCGACGTGCAGCCTCTTTGGTTCCGGCTCTGCCGGGTCTAGGGGAAGGACGAAAACTTGGTCCGCCCGCGAGTTTGCTCGCGGCGCTTTGAGCGCGATTCTCTTAATTCTACGAGTTGTCCAGGCCAGCAAGCTGGGCCTGATGAAAGCGGCAGCGAGGTTCTGCACTCAAGATATTTGTCGTCCGGAGCTCGTCAGGTCAGATTCGCTCGCGTGTCCTTGAGCATCGGGAGGAGAGGCTCGTCGCCCGCATGGCCCGCATGATGAGTTCCGGGCGGTAGCGCCGGCCATTAGGCCGGCATTGCACGGTGAAAATCGAGATTTACGAGCTTGGTATTCGCTGCAATATCTCTGTTCACATCAATTTAACCGCGGCTTGCCTTGACAGTGATCGGACTGAAAGTGTCAAATGAATGTCTCTGGCTCGCAATTGAGGGAGATCTCCGGCAGAGGCCGGTCCGCTATGTTCGAGAACGTCCGCGCCGACCTGCGCGCGAGTATTGCCCGTCGTAATAAAAATGACTGGTGGAAGCGCCACCCGCGGATGGAACTGCTGCGGGCTTTCGGCAACATCGGCGTGTGGCCGATCGTGGCCTATCGCTTCGGTCACTGGGCCAAAGGTGTGCGCGTCCCGGTGGCCGGACAGATTCTGCGCCTTGCCGGCATGCTCTTCCGCCAGTTGACGATGGTATGGACCGGCGTCTTCATCCACCCCGACGCGGTGATCGGCCCCGGACTCGTCATCCACACCTGGCTCGGCATCTTTGTCGGCACCACGACGATTGGCAAGAACTGCACGCTCTCGAGCGGCGTCCTGATCAGCCACGCGACGCGATCCGTAGGCGACAACGTGTACTTTGGCGCCGGCGCCAAGGTGATCGCCGACACCAAGATCGGCAGCAACGTGGTGATCATGGCCAACAGCCTCATCCTCACCGACGTGCGCGACAACACCACTATCGCGGGCGTGCCGGCACGGATCAAGCTGCGCGGCGGGCGTCCGCAGCGCTTTACAAAGCAGGAGCCGGCGAATAGCCTCGGGGACGGCGACGGCGCGAGACGCGAGAATGGAACTCATGCCGCGGTTCCGCCGACCGCGGTCCCGGCGACCGTGTCGGCGCCTTTGCAGGTCTCTCTGTCGGCCCCTTTGAAGGCTCCTCTGAAGGAGTAGCGTTTGGATTTCTCCTGGAGTGAAGAGCAGCAAGCTCTGCGCCGCTCGATCATCCAATTCGCACAGAACGAACTGGTGAGTGACGTGGTGGCGGAGGACCAGGCACAGGAGTTCTCCTGGGACGGCTGGCGCAAATGCGCGCGTTTCGGCATTCAGGGAATGCCCGCGCCCGGGGAATACGGCGGCGGCGACGCGGATGTCCTGACGATGGTGTGCGCCTTCGAGGCGCTCGGATACGGCTGCCGCAACGCCGGGCTGATCTTCTCATTGAACGCACACCTCTGGGGCGCGGTGATGCCGCTGGCGATGTTCGGAAGCAGCGAACAGAAGAAGACCTGTCTCGCCGGTCTTATCAGCGGCGAGCGTGTGGGGACACGGGCTCTGAGGGAGCCCGGCCTGCGGACGGCGGAAACCGGTTCGGCGCAATCGAATCTCGCGACTCGCGCGGAGCGGCACGGCGACCGTTGGATTCTGAATGGCACTGAGGCCTGCGTCCCCATTGCCGCGATTGCGGACGTCGCGATCGTCTATGCGGCGACGGACAGCGGCCCGACGGCTTTCATCGTCGAGAAGGGCACGCGGGGTCTCGAGGTTGGAGCCGGGCTCGAGAGAATGGGACTCCGGACCTCTCCGGCCGCCTCCGTAACGCTTCGTGATTGCGCGGTTCCCGACGCGGCTCGCCTGGGCGAGAGCGGCGCCGCAGCCGCAATTCTGGACGCTGCCGCCGAGTGGGAGCGCATTTGTGTTCCGGCTGGTGAAGTCGGCATGATGCAACGGCAATTCGAGGTCTCGTCCCGGTACGCCGCCGAGCGCCGACAGTTCGGACAGCCGATCGGAGAATTTCCGGCGATCGCCGAGAAGATCCACAAGATGGAAACGCAGGTGGAGGCATCGCGGCTGTTGCTCTACAAGGCGGCATGGCTCAAGAGGCAGGGCCGCAACGCCGCGCGCGAGTCGGAGATCGCGAAGGCCTACGTCGCCGATGCCGCGGTCCAGACCTGCCGCGACGCTTTGCAGATCCACGGCGGCTACGGATACATGACCGAGTACCAGATCGAGCGCGATCTTCGCGACGCGATCTCACTCAAAGTCTTGACGAATTGACGAATGTCGAGAAGAAGCTGTCAGCTTTTCAGCGGTCAGCGATCAGCCACAAGCCATCGACTTACTGACCGCTGTCGAGAAGAAGCTCTCAGCCTTCAGCGCTCAGCCATCAGCCGCTGGCTTACTGAAGGCTGACAGCTGAAAGCTGAAGGCTTCTGAACAATCGAAAATCAGCAATCGTCAATCGAAAATCGGCAATCGGCAATCGGCAATTAAAGATCATGGCTTATCTACTCAACCAGCTTCTCACTCGCAGCGTCGAGCGCTACCCCGAGCGGTCCGCCATCTGGGCGCGCGGACGATCGCTGACCTACGCCGAGCTTGATGAGCGCTCGAACCAGCTTGCTCATCTGCTCCGCGATCGCGGGCTCGCGAAGGGCGATCGCGTCGGGCTGTTCTTCCCGAAGTCTGTCGAGTCAGTCGCCACCATGTTCGGGGTGCTCAAAGCGGGAGGAGTCTACGTGGCGCTCGATCCCGGGGCGCCTCCCGAGCGCATCGAGTACATCATCCAGAACTGCGGCATACGCGCCCTGGTGACCACGGGCGAGAAGCTGAAAACGCTCAATCCGGCGCAGATTCCATCGGTCGAGTTCAGTGTGCTGGCCGAGGAGAACGCCGCGCCGCAGGCCGCAAATCAGATTCCCTGGGCGGCGCTTTCGGAATTTAACGGCTCACGTCCGCCGGAACCCCTCCAGCCCACCACGCAGGATCTGGCTTACATCATCTACACCTCGGGCTCAACCGGACGCCCCAAGGGCGTGATGCTGACGCATCAGAACGCCCTGACCTTCATCCAGTGGTGCGCGGACGAGTTCCATGTGAAACCTGAGGATCGTCTTTCGAGCCACGCGCCGCTGCATTTCGATCTCTCGGTTTTCGACGTGTATAACGCTATCGAGGCGGGCGCTTGCACCTATATGATTCCCGAAGACGTGCAGCTCTTTCCGGCCAGCCTGACGCGATTCATCGTCGAGAAAGGGATCAGCATCTGGTACTCGGTGCCTTCGGCGCTGGTGTTCCTGGTGCTGCACGGCCGCCTGGGCGCGGCTGATCTTTCCAAGCTGCGGATCATCCTGTTCGCCGGCGAAGTCTTTCCGATGAAATACCTGCGGCAGCTTGCCGATATCGTTCCGCATGCCGAGCTTTACAACCTCTACGGTCCGACCGAGACCAACGTCTGCACGTACTACAAAGTCGACCACGCCGCGCTCGCGACCCAGGAACGTCTTCCTATCGGACGGTCCTGCCTGAACACCGAAGTCTTTGCGGTAGACGATCAGGATCGCATCGTGACGGAGATCGGCGGCGAAGGCGAGCTTTACGTGCGGGGTCCATCGGTGACGCCGGGTTATTGGGGCGATCCCGAGAAGACGCACAAGATGGTGGTGGCGAACAGGTTCCAGAAGCACTTCGAAGAGAACATGTATCGCACCGGCGACCTGGTGCGGCTGCGCGAAGGCGGCGATTACGACTTTCTCGGCCGGCGCGACAGCCAGATCAAGAGCCGCGGATACCGCATCGAACTCGGCGAAATCGAGGCTGTGCTGCTGGCGCACGAATCCGTCCGCGAGGCGGCGGTCGTCGCGGTCGCCGACGAGGAAATCGGCGCGCGCCTCCGGGCCTACGTCACGGCTCATAATGGCGCGCCGCTGGAACTCGCTGCCCTGCAGCATCACTGCGCCTCGAAGCTCCCTCAGTACATGATTCCCGAGCGGATTCAGGTGCGCGAAGCGATGCCCAAGACATCGACGGGCAAGATCGACAGGGTGAGATTGGCTACCGAGGCTTAGCCTGGAAGGGAGTGCGAGAACGGGCAGGCGCAGGTCAGGTTGCAGCATGGCAAAACTTGTCTACGGATTGATGCAGTCCCTCGATGGCTACGTCGACCACATGAAGCTAGGGCCGCCTGTGCCCACGGTCGCCCGCCACTTCAACGAGCAAATGCGTGGCCTGACGGGCCTCATCTACGGACGCCGCACTTACGAGATCATGCGTTATTGGGAGGAAGATCTTCCCGATTGGGACGCGGAGGACCGCGACTTCGCGGCGGTGTGGCGGAGCCAGCCGAAGTGGGTCGTGTCGCGTTCCCTCAAGTCCGTTGGCCCCAACGCCACGCTGGTCGCGGGCGACTTCGAGAAGATGATAGGCGGACTGAAGGCTGAGCTGGCTGGCGAGATTCACGTTGCCGGACCAGTCTTGGCGCAAAGCCTGAGCGAGGCTAGTCTTATCGATGAGTATCGACTCTACCTGCGCCCCGTGGTGCTTGGCGGTGGCGAGCCATTCTTCGCCGGCCCCCGGCCGCCGCTCCACCTGGTGGCCAGCGAGTTAATCGCCGATGACGTGATTCGGTTGTCGTACGTTCCTGCTTAACCGCGCGGCTCGCCCGACGGACTGCGCTCAGGAATTCAAACTGAGACACTACCGTCAGGTCAGCGCCCTTGCCGAGAGCCACTGGAAACGGCTATTATAGGCGTCCGCGTTTGTCGGGGCGGCACCGCAGGGAAGCCAGGTAAACCGCAGGAGCCAAAAGGGAGAGACCATGCCTGAAACAGAAGCATCCGTGAAGGAGCAGATTCGCCAGTGGGTTGCAGAGACGGCGGAGCGCAAGGGGGTTGAATTCACGTCAGACGACGAGTCGCTGACCGCCAACGGGGTGATTGATTCGCTGGCCATTTTCCGTCTGGTGAGCTTTCTGGAGGAGACATTCGGGCTCCGCGTGGCCGACGAAGAGATCGTCAACGACAACTTCAAGAGCGTCAATGAAATAGAGCGTTTTGTGACCGGCAAGCTCGCCGCGAAGGCCTAGAATTCTTGATCGCCATCAGGCTCGG
>JASHQD010000778.1 GCA_030037755.1 Terriglobia bacterium | reverse complement strand
GGCGCCACCACCGGCACGGTCCAGGTGGTCACGCCCGCCGGGACGCTCTCGAGCAACGTGCCGTTCCGGGTGCTTCCATGAAACAAGGGGTCAGGGGCCAGGGGCTCAAAGTCAGGATTTCAGCCACTAATCGCTAACCACTAGCGACTTTTCGATCAATGACCAGCTTCTTAAAGCTAGCCTATTGTCGGGGCCTCGAAAAATCGGTTGACAGCGACGCCAGAAACTGCTATGGTGATTTCCCTTCCTGAAGGCTGGGTCCCCAAGGAGCGTCGCATGCGTCTCCGCCACTCACGCCGGATTACTCCATTGACGATCGCTGATTGTCAGTCGCTGATCGCGTCAGCGTGGCCAGCCGGATCGTCCCGGCCTGGGAAGCGCCCCGAAGGGAAAAAGATCCCTACGAACCAAGCTGGAATGTCGAATGGAATCACGCGGATACCTGGAAATGTTTTCCGCGGCGGCCCGGTGCGCATTTGCCGCCTGCCGTGGCCGTCCGTCGAAGGCCAACCGCCAACGGTGGCAGTTCCGGATCGGGCGGAAGCGTGGGGCGTGCGCAAGAACTCCGGACATAAAAACATCCCTGCGAACCAAGCTGGAATGTCCTTCAGAATCAGCGAGATGATTGGGAAACTTCCAAGGAGCGTCCCGGGGCCGATCACCGGGCGGCGGAGAGCCGAGGTCCGGCAGCGTCCCAAGGGAGAAACATCCGTACAAACCAAGCTGGAATGTCCTTTGCCATCAGCGAGATGCCGGGAAACTTTCAGGCCTCTGGCAAAGCGGCTTCCGGCGAAGTTCAGGAGCGACCATGAACCCAGTCTCAAGGCGTGAATTCCTGACGCGCAGTTCGGCCGCAATCGCCTTGGCGGCCTCAGGCCCCGTCGGCGCGAGGGCGGAGACGGCAGTCCAGGCGGAGACCCCCGCCGCCGCCGAATCCCCCGCGCCGCCCCACCGCGACTTCCCTGCCGACCCGCGCGCGCGCCTGGCGGTGGCATCTTACCCGTTCCGCAACCTGATCGACTCACCGTTCTATCGCCGGCGAAATCCCGGCAAGACGGGCATGGATCTGCCGGCGTTCGCGGCCATGGTCGCCGAGCGATTCAATGTCCACGGCATCGAACCGTGGAGCCCGCACATCCAGGCGCGCACGCCGGCCGATCTCGAGGCGCTGCGCAGCGGGATCGAGAAGTCCGGCGTGCACGTGATCAACATCGCGGCCGACCTGCGGCAGAGCGTCTACGACCCCGATCCCGACAAGCGCAAAGCGGCGATCGACGGCGGAAAGCAGTGGGTGGACGTGGCCGTGGAGATCGGCTCGCCGAGCATTCGCCTGCACGTGGCGGAAGCTCATGGCACGCCTCCGGACTTCAAACTCGCATCCGACAGCCTGAGGGAAGTGGCGGATTACGGCGCGCAGCACAACGTGGTGATCAGTCTCGAGAACGACGATCCGGTCAGCGAGGACGCCTTCTTCATCGTCCGCGTGATCGATCACGCGAACCATCCGTGGCTCCACGCCTGTCCCGATTTCGGCAACTCGGCGATGTCGGGCGACCCGGCCTTTAACCTGGACGCCATGGCGCTGATGTTCCGTCACGCCTTCTGCATCTCACACATGAAGGACTCGGAGGAGGGCGACGGCGGCAAGATGTACAATGCGGACGTGCCGGGCACGTTTAAGATCGCCAGGGCGAGCGGCTACAAAGGATATTTTTCGATGGAAATGGACCGCTCCGGCGATCCTTACGCGGGCACCGCGCAATTGATCGATCTGAGTCTGAAGGAGCTCGCGTAGCAGTACGTCAGTCGGTCAGTCAGTCTGACATACTGACGAACTGCCAAACTGCCGTGCTATCATAAAACGATAGGGCCGCCCTCCCAAGTGGCCGCCCTGGAGGTAATTTGTGGCCGAAGAGCGGCTTAAGCTCGCGGTCTTCATCGACTTTGACAATATTCAGATCGGTGTGAAAGACACGCTGGGTAAGGAATTTGATGTATCAGTGGTTCTGGAGGCGCTGAAGGAACGGGGAGAAGTCATTACGAAAGTAGCCTATGGCGACTGGCCCCGCGCCGGAGAACACAGCAAGCAGATGACGCAGCACGCGGTGCAGATGGTGCAACGCAACGTGACACCGCGCGGCGATAAAAACGGGGCGGATATCAATCTGGCGCTGGACGCCCTGGAAATGGCCTTTACGCGCCATCATATCAACGGCTTCGCCATCGTCGGCGGCGACAGCGATTTCATCGCCCTGGTGGAGAAACTGAAGCAGTACGACAAGCAGGTGCTGGTGGTGGGCGGGCGCGGCTTCACCAGCAACATCCTGCAGCGCAACTGCACGGAATTCATCGCTTACGAGAACCTGCTGCGCCCCGCAGGCTACGCAGCGCCCGCGGGCCGGGCGCGCTCGTCGCGCCGGGGTGAGGCTCAGCGGGCGGTCATCGAGACGCGCGCTCTGTCCGACGCACTTCCCAACATCCAGCGCGCCCTCTCGGTGCTCGCGGAGCGCGGCGTGTCGCCTCAACTCGGTCTCCTCAAGAGCACCCTTCTGCAACTGGACTCCACTTTCAGCGAACGCGATTACGGAGTGAGCACCTTCCTCGAGTTCATGCAGAAGATGGAGGAAGCGGCACTGCTGCGCCTGCGCAAGATCGATCGCGGGTACCTGGTCGAAAGCGCCAGCGAGCCGGCGCAGATTCCTTCCCCCGCGCCGCCCGAGAGCGGTCAACCAAAGGAACAGGCGCCGGTTGAAGCTATTCATGATCCCGCCGCCGAGGGACAAGCCGGGGCAGCCGCTGCGCGACCGGCAGAGGAAGCTCCGCCCGAAGCGCCCGCCGTGATCATGACCGCAGAGCAGGCCCTCGAAATGCTGCAGCGCGCGGTCGAAGGCGAATCGGAGAAATCGCCCAATCGACCGCTCTACCTGCGTCACATTCGTCACGGGCTGCGCGCCGTCGACAAGGAGTTTGACGAGCGGCGGGCCGGCTTCGCGCGCATCACGGACCTGTTGCACGCGGCGCAGCGCGAAGGATGGCTGTCGCTGCAGCGTGACCGCAAGGGCGTGCTGCGGATGTTCTATCGTCCCCCGAGTGAGGGTGCCGGGGCCGTCGAGGAGGCCGCGCCGGTGCAGGCCGAAGCCGCCGCGAGCACCGATTTCTGGGAGTCGGCTGAGACAATCGCCGTCGCGGAAACTCCGCCCGCCGAGCCGGCGGCTGCCGAAACCACCCCTGCGGAAAGCGGCGCGGCCACGGCGGTCCTCGTCGAGCCGGCGGCGGAGCCGGCGGTTGTCTCCGCAAACGAAGGCGGCGCGCGACCGGATGGCGCAGCCACGGCGGAGCCGGCACCGCCACGCAAGGGACGCGCGCGGCGCGCGGCGACAAGACCGCCTCGCAAAGTGGCAGCGAAGCGCAGAGCAAAGGATCGGTCCGATTAGCAGGAAACGGGAACTGGCGTCTGGTCGAAGGAGGCGGCATGCAGAAACTCGCATTTCTGTTCGTGCTCGTCACAGTGTGGTGCGGTGCAGCCCTGGCAGTCGACCGAGCGAAGGTCGACGAGCGTCTCGAGCGGAGCGCGCAGGTGGTCCGGGAGATCATGAGCGCGCCTGACAAGGGCGTGCCTCAGGACTTGCTCGATAAGGCCGTCTGCGTCGGCGTGGTGCCGGCAGAGAAAAAGTTCGCCTTCGGGGTCGGCGGCAGTTACGGACGCGGCGCGCTGGTCTGCCGCCGCGGCGGCACCGGCGCCTGGGCCGCACCTTCTATGGTCATCATGAGCGGCGGAAGCTTCGGCTTCCAGATCGGAGGCGAGTCCACCGACGTTCTCTTCATCGTGATGAATCCGGACGGCGCGCGCAAGCTCATCCAAGATAGTGTGAAGCTGGGCGCGGACGCGTCAGTGGCCGGCGGTCCCGTGGGACGCACCAGCGCCGGAGCTACCGATCTGCAAATGCACGCCGAGATCCTCAGCTACTCGCGCGCCCGCGGACTCTTTGCGGGCATCTCGCTCAGCGGCGCGATCGTCAAGCAGGACAAGGAAGGAAACCGCCTGCTTTACAATCAGAATCTCTCGGCGCGGGACATCCTCTTCAAGTTGCTGGTGCGCTCTCCGGCAGCCGCGCGCGATTTTGACGCTGTCCTGACCCGGCATTCCCCGCATGGCGGCCAGCCGTGGTCAGATTAAAGACAACTTTGCGGGCCGGAAGCGAATCTTCAAGAAGGGCAGAAGGCATTGCGCGCGGCGCGCGACTCACTTCGCCCCGAACATCTGCGGGAACTCCCCGCTGAGGAGAATTATGGTCAGGAAGGCGCTGGCATTCACGCTCTTGATGTGCGCCTCAGCTTCGCTCTCGTTTGCGGAGCACAAGGACAAGGAAGTCGAACGTCTGGAAGACGCAACTTACGTCATCAACGAAATCATGCAGACGCCCGATAACGCCATCCCGTCGGACCTGCTCGATCGCGCCGTGTGCGTCGGCATCATTCCCGGTGAAAAAAAGGGCGCCTTCATCGTGGGCGGCTCCTACGGACGCGGCGCGCTGGTCTGCCGCCTGAAAGGAACCGGACACTGGGGCGCGCCCTCGATGCTCACCATTTACGGTGGAAGCTACGGGCTGCAGATCGGCGGGCAATCCACTGACGTGGTTTTCATTGTCATGAACGCCGGTGGCATCCGCAAGCTGCTGCAGAGCGGCGTGAAGATCGGCGCGGACGTCTCCGCCGCGGCAGGTCCGGTAGGACGCACTGCCGCAGCCGAAACCGATATTCAGTTGCACGCGGAGATGCTCACGTATTCGCGTTCGCGGGGATTATTCGCGGGCGTTTCGCTGGCAGGTTCGGTGATCCGGCAGGATGAGGACAGCAATGAGAAACTCTATGGCCACGCGGTGACGGCAAAGGATGTGCTGATTCGCGGCACCGAGCAGCCTCCCGCGCCTGCCAAGCCGTTGGACGATATTCTGACGAAATACTCACCCCGCGGCGGAGCCAGTTTTCCCGATATGGGGTGAATCGTTGGGCGATCGATTGTGTGATTGAGCCATTGGGCGGTTGAGATTCAATCGCTCAATGGCTCAATCGCTCAATTCATTCGACCTCGCCGCCGTAAATCCCCATAATCGTTTGCAGGAACTTCACGGCGTGCTCGTGAGGACGCTGGAAGGAGTTCCGGCCGATAATCGAGCCGAAGCCGCCTCCGTCGCGGATGGCGCGGGCTTCATCGAACACCGCCTGGTCATCATCTTTTTTGGCGCCGCCCGAGAAGATCACGATGCGCCGGCCGTCGAACGAGCTCTGCACCACATGGCGCACGCGCTCGGCAAGCGTCGCGATCGGCACCTTGGCCTTGGCGTACGCCTTCGCGGCTTCGGCTTGCTCGATGTGCTCCGTCGGCAGCTTCACCTTGATGACGTGCGCGCCGAGTTGCGCCGCGATGTGCGCCGCGTAAGCGACCACGTCAATCGCGGTCTCGCCTTCCTTCGAGATCGACGATCCGCGCGGATACGACCACACTACCACGGCCAGTCCGTAGCTCCGCGCTTCATCGGCGAACTTGCGCAGCTCCGCGTACATCTCCTGGACGCGCGCCGATCCGGGATAAATCGTATAGCCGATGGCCACGCATCCCAGTCGCAGCGCGTCGCGGACGCTCGCGGTCTGCGCCGAGAAGGGGTCCTTTTCGTCGTGCAGTACATCGTGATCGTTCAGCTTGAGAATGAGAGGAATCTCGCCGGCATGGCGCGCGGAGGCCGCTTCGATGAATCCGAGCGGAGCCGCGTACGCATTACAGCCCGCGTCGATCGCCAGCTTGTAATGATAGTTGGGATCGTAAGCAGGCGGGTTGGACGCGAAGCTGCGCGCCGGACCGTGTTCGAATCCCTGGTCCACAGGAAGAATTACCAGCTTTCCGGTGCCTGCCAGTCGCCCATGCGTCAGAAGGCGCGCGATATTCGCCTTGGTACCCGGATTGTCGCTCTCGTACCAGCTCAAAATCTCGCGCACGCGATCCGAATAGGGGTTGGACGCGGTAGGGGACTTCACTACTGGGGTTGCTGTTGCCATCTCAATACCTCCTTGGTCATGTTCAGTACCATTAATTTTAGCATGGCGCCGATCGTACTATGGCTTTGTTACGGGCGTGGAGTGATAGGGGGGTTGAAACCGCCCCCGCAGCGCCTGTACTCCAGCGGTGGTGGTATGATGTGCTCAGAAACAGAAAGGCAACTCATGCCTGCGCAGCGCAATCCGCTGTTCCACGATAATCAGTTCGTCCACAAATTTAGCATTGACGGAGGCATTCCATGGAGACAATCAGTCGCCGCGAATTTGTAGGCGCATCGCTGGCCGCGACCGCCGGCGTGCTCAGTACGACAAAGTTGGCTCTCGGCGAGCCTGACAAGCGTCCCGGGCCCTCGCAGATGAAAGTCGGTCTCTACACCATCACTTATCTCGGCATCTGGTACCGAGGCGACGCGTTGCCGCTCAAGGACGTCATCCAGCGCGCCAAGCAGTACGGCTACGACGGCATCGAAATCGACGGGAAATGCCCGCACGGGCATCCCCTGGTGATGTCGAAGGACGGCTGCAAGGAGCTGCGCAAGGTTGCTGACGGTGAAGGCATCGAGATTTACGGCTTGGCCGGCAACAATGACTTCAGCAGCCCGGTCACCGAGCATCGCGAAGCGCAGGTGCTTTACATGCGCGAACTGATCCGCTGCGCGTCGGAGCTTGGCGCGAACACGGTCCGCGTTT
>JASHQD010000777.1 GCA_030037755.1 Terriglobia bacterium | reverse complement strand
ACCAGCCCGCACCACCTCTCGGCCACCATGGTGCAAGGCCGCGAGCATCGCATGACCGAGGTGTTCGGACGGCTTGCACCCGGGGCCAGTCTCAAGTCTGCGCGGGCCGAACTCAGTGCCGTTTACGCCGCCATGCTCTCGGCGCATCCCGATGTTTATAAGCCCCAATATCACTTCCACATCGATGCCCGCCTCTTGCGCGACCAGATCAATTCCAGCGCGTGGATGGTGCTGTGGCTGCTCTTTGGCGCGTCCGGGCTGCTCTTCGTGATCGCCTGCTCGAACGTGGCCAACCTGATCCTCGCCCGGACCGTCCGCCGCGAAACGGAACTGGCCACGCGCGTCGCACTGGGAGCAACCTCGAGTGCGATACGGCGGTCGCTGCTGGCCGAAGGCTTGATCCTTTGTGGCAGCGGAGCCCTGGCCGGTATGCTGGTGGCCATCCCGATGGTTACGGTGCTGGCGCGGTACGCTCTGCGCTTCTCGGTGAGGGCAGCGGATCTCAAGCCCGACTTCACCGTGCTCTGGATGGGATTTGCCCTGGCTTTGGCGGCGGCGGTATTCCTCGCATTCATTCCACGCATTCCCTCCGCGGACGCCTCGCGCGGCCTCGGACTCACCAGCGGCGGAAGCCGTGTGACGCGGAGCCGTCGCGGCATCCGCATCTTCACCATCGTTCAGGTGGCGGCATCGTTTCTTCTGGTGGCCGGCGCCGGCGCGCTGCTGAAGACGCTGCTCACACTGCAAAAGGCGCAACCGGCGTTTGAGACCGGGCACCTGCTGGTGGCGAACCTGCCCTTGGTTTCCGACGGCAGCACTCCGGAGCAGGTCTCCGAGTTCTACCAGGAAGCCCAGCGCCGCGTGGGCGAGTTGCCGGGTGTCGGCGGCGCCGCCGTGGCCATGACCGCTCCGTGGCGCGACGGTTTCATTCTGAGCTTCGGCTTGCAGTTCGGGGTCGAGGGTGCGAAGCGCACGAGTGGGGACGACCTTCGGGCGCGCTTCCGCAATGTCTCTCCGGGCTATTTCTCGACTCTCGGAATTCCGCTCGTCGAAGGGCGTGATTTCACCGAAGCCGACCGCTTGAACGCCGAACCGGTGGTGATCGTCAGCAAGAGTGTCGCCCAGCAGCTGTTCCCGGGTCAGGATGCCCTCAACCGGCACATCATGTGGACCGATCCGCTGATCAAATATGCCGGCATCAGCCCCGAGCCTCGCCGCATCGTGGGGGTGCTGGCGGACGTCGACGACGCCAACATTATTCCCGAACCCAACCTGACGATTTATAGCCCGTTCGCGCAGGGACCTATCTTCATGGCTCGGCTGTTCGTCCGCTCGAAGGGCGATCCCTATGCGCTCGTTCCCGCGATCACGCGCACCATCCGCGAAGTCGCTTCCACCCAGCCCGTCGAGCACGCCAACACACTGCAGGACGTCCGCGCGGAACTGCTCGCCAACAATCGCGTGAACGCCGTGGTGTTCGGAGGATTCGCGCTCCTTGCCCTGGCAATCTCCGTGGTCGGAGTTGCCGGCGTGCTGGCCTTCGCGGTGAGCTGGCGTACGCGCGAGTTTGGAATCCGGCTCGCTCTCGGCGCACAACCTCGCCAGATTCTCGCCGGCGTTGTAAACGATGGGCTGGCGATGGCCGCCATTGGCGTAGCGGCGGGCGGTATCCTCGGCTGGGGATTGTCGCGCCTCGCGGGCAATTATGTTCCAGCGCTCCAACTGCCCGGGGCCATTCCGTTGATCGCGTCCGGGGCAGTCATCTTGCTGGCAGCAGTGCTGGCGTCTCTCGTGCCGGCGGCCCGTGCCGCGAGGGTCGATACCGTTCAAGCGCTCCGTGCCGATTAAGGAGGAGCACAAGCCGGCGTGTTCGGTCGTCCTTGCAAGGTCTGGCCCGGCTCGTGGTTGCGTCTCGGCAGCCCGGTGATAAGTTGTCGGGTGCCTGGAACCTTTAATGGAAGTTCCGGCTGATACCGAGGAGCTATAATGCGATTTGAAGGTCCAAGGTCAAAGGTTGAAAGCCGAAGGTCTGGAACTTTCAACTTTCGACTGTCTTTCCCATGTATCCCTTCATTTATCTCGGATCGGTGACGCTCGGCACCTACGGGATCATGGTGGCCGTGGCACTGGCCGGCGCGTTCCTGCTGCTGGAGGCCGATCTCCGGCGCCGGAAGCTTCACGCGAGCGCCGAGGCGATCATCGCGATCACAGCGCTGGCGGGAATCGCCGGCGCCAGGCTCTATCACTTGCTCGAAAGTCCCAGGGAGTTCTTCGCCAATCCCGGGCCGCTGTTGCTGAGTTCTGCAGGCTACGCCTGGTTCGGAGCCTTGATCGGCGGATTCATCGCTTTGGCGCTGCTCGCGTGCCATTACCGGATCAATATCCTGCTCCTGCTCGACGCGGCTTCGCCTGCGGCCGCGGCCGGATACGGCATCGGCCGTATCGGGTGCCTGCTTTCCGGCGACGGCGACTACGGCAAGCCCACTTCACTGCCCTGGGGCATGAGCTTTCCCCATGGAGTTGTTCCCACCACCGCCCGCGTTCATCCCACGCCGATTTACGAATTGTTCGGAGCGCTGCTGATTGCCTGGGTGCTGTGGCGCATCGCCAGCCGCGCGGTCGTCGACAGTCATCCGGCGAGCGGCGGTGGTGCGATCGGTGCCGTGCGTCCGTCCGGAGAGGTGTTCGCCTGGTACCTGATCCTGACCGGCGTCGCCCGCTTCTTCGTGGAATTCATCCGCATCAACCCGCGCTCGTTCCTGGGTCTGACGAACGCGCAGGCCGCCAGCATCCTGTCGGTGGTCTCGGGCACGCTCTTGCTCTGGGCGATTCTTCGGCATCGAAGCACGGTCATTATTCCCGCGGAAGCGGGAATCCACCCTTAAATCAGATCACGCGGGTACCTGCGGCTCCGCACGGTATTCGGGTACACCGCCGTCAGCGAGGCAGGAACGATGCGCCACTCTGACCGGCAATGCGAATCTCCGGTAAGATGAATCGTGCCAAAATCGCAGGCAGCCACCCGTCGGAGCCGCAGCGGCGCTCGCCTGACTGGTGCCGGCGGCCCGTGCCGCTCGGGTTGATACGGGTTCAAGCGTTCGCGCCGATTAAGGTGGACATCGAGCAATGAAGCCTTTGATGTTTACGGTCTGTATTGCGCTTGCGCTGGGTCGTCTGTATGCGCAGGGGCCTGCCTGGCAGCCGTCGCCCGGGCATACGCAAGTGCCGATATGGCCGGGCGCGGCGCCGGATGCGCAGCCGGTCGCGGGGCCGGAAGCTGCAACACCGGTGACGGACGAACTGGTTGCGGGCCGGCCGTGGATTTCGGTGAGCCAGGTCTCGCGTCCAACGATGACGGTCTATTCGCCCGAGGGAAAGAACACCGGCGCCGCCGTGGTCGTGTTTCCAGGCGGGGGCTACCAGATTCTGGCCATCGACCTCGAAGGCACGGAGGTCTGCGATTGGTTGACTTCCAAGGGGATCACCTGCGTGCTTTTGAAGTACCGGGTGCCCGATTCCGGGCCTCATGGGGATAACAAGTGTAAGTGCCAGGTTAATCCCAAGGCGCCGACGGCGCTGGAAGATGCGCAAAGGACGATGGGGCTGGTGCGCCTTCACGCCGCCGAATGGCACATCGATCCGCACAAGGTCGGAGTGCTTGGGTTTTCGGCGGGCGGCCATCTGGTGGCGGCAATCAGCACCCATTACGAGAGGCGCTTGTACCCCGCGGTGGATGCGGCCGACAAAGAAAGCTGCCGCCCGGATTTTGCGGTGGCGATGTACCCCGGACATTTGTGTGAATGGCCCGGGCATTCGTGTTCCGATCACGGCTTTGAGTTGAATCCAAGTATTCATGTCACGCGTCGGACGCCGCCTACCTTTCTGCTGCAGAACGAGGACGACCACGTGGACAACGTCGACGACGCGCTGGTTTACTACATTGCGCTGAAGAACGCCGGAGTCCCGGTGGAGATTCACTCCTACGCGCAAGGCGGCCACGCCTTTGGCCTGCGGCCCACCAAGCTTCCGGCGACGCACTGGCCTGAGCTGGTGGAGACCTGGCTTCGATCCATCGGAATGATCCCCGAGTAGAGCTGCGGCGATCGCATACGACGAAGCGGGGTGCTCCGCAATACCTGCGCGAACCTCATCTGGGCAACGAACAATCCGGCAACCGACCCATCACGCCGGCTTTGACTCGCTCACCGCGGGCTCTTTGAAATACTTCTTGTAAGCTTCCAACGAATCTCCAACCACCGAGTAGGCCGACTCGGCGGGCTGGAATCTCGTCCACTTGACCGTCTTCCAGGCCTGGAACAACGAAATCGAGGGGTTCGCGGTCCGCGGGTCCGGCGTCGTCCACCGCTTCGGACGCAACTACATCACGACCAGCATCTCCGCGACGTTGCCGCCAGCGAAGGTATCGTTCGGTCAGCGCCGACGGGATGTTCTTCGCGTTCGCTTCCGGCTGGAACTGCCGGTTGGGATCGACTTCAGGCGGTTCGACCGGTAGCATCTCGCCGTACACCTGCCGGCGGACGTGTTCATGCTGCAGCGCACATAGCCATGCTGGTGCTTTGCTGACGGCTACCGGGTGGCTGCGGTGAGGACACCGCCGCTACCGCGCCGGTTCAGGCCTGGATTGCCGGTGGAAGCGCGCGCAGGTGATCGCAGGCACTGTTCAGGCTGTCGCTGAGCAGACCCACGACCCGGAAAGCAAATTCGCCGTGCGTTGCTAGAAATTCCAGAAAGTCGGCGCGGCTCACCATGCCGATTTCGGATAGTTCCAGGGTCCGGGCGCTCGCCTGGTAAGCCTCGCCCGAAACGGCGGCGGACAAGCCGAGGACTTCCCCGGCGAGGAACGTGCTGCACCCGGCAAGCCCCTCTTCCCAGTTCGAGTTCGATACCGCCACGCTACCACGGTGGACCACGAAGAGCCCGAATGCCGGCTCGTCTGCCTCGAAAAGACTGACGCCGGCCGTGTAGAAGGCGCGCGTCTCGATAGCCGCGAAGTCCTCACCGGCCGATCCTTTCAGGCCTCTGAACAAATCCTCATGGAACACGTGCACAGGAACACTCTGCGGATGCATTTTACTGCCCCGGCCTTTCTCGACACAGTCGCCTGTCCGCGCGCGGCTGATCCTGAAGCATGGGGAGATATCGCTGCTGCGCGGTCCGAGGACAGTTGTAATCTAAGCGTCCGGCTGGTGCGCTTCTGTGATTCCCATCACGCATGCGGGTGCGCGCCGTCGCATGGCGGAAGGAGGACCTTGGTTAGTAGAATCCTAGGAAGGGAGGACCGGCTCTGGCTGGCATTCCGGAGTTTGTGTCGCCCGCCAGAGCCGGGTAAGGGAGGATTCACGACAAGAGAACTTATGCGCCGGCGAAGGTTTCGAGCCCTGCGCGGTCCTGGATCACCAGCATCGACCCGTTCCGCAACACGAGATGCCGGTCACGGAATTCGCCCAGCGTGCGCGTGACCGTCTCGCGCGACGCGCCGATCATCTGCCCGATCTCTTCATGTGTCATCGTCAGCCTCACGCGGATGCCTTCCTTCGTTTCCTTGCCCATGGCCGAGGTCTCGAGCAGGAACCGGGCCAGCTTCGCGGAAGCGTTATGCGTGAGCCCAAGCGAGCGGATCTGGTCGCAAGCCGTCTGATAGTCGCCGCTGAGCTGTTGGGCCGCGTGCACGGACGCTTCGGGGTTCTGAGCCAGGAACCGCAGGAACTCGTCGCGCCGGACGAAATTGACCTGGCAGGGCTCCATAGTCTCGGCGGTCGCCTGGTAGACCCTGCCTGAGACGGCGGCGTGCAATCCCAGAACTTCGCCTGGCTTCACGATCCTGAGAATCATCGTCCGGCCGTCGGCGGATGTCATAGTGAGCTTAACACGGCCCTTACAGAGAACGTAGATGCCGCGCGCCGCTTCACCCTCGACGAAGAGCACGGCGCCGCCAGGATAGCCGCTGGTGAACTTGATGGCGTCAAACGCCTTCAGGCACGATTTTTGCAGGTTGCAGAAGAACCCCTGGTGCCTTAACGGGCATGTCTCGCAGCTTCCGCTTAGTTCCATTCCGTATGGTGAGTGCATCTTACTCCCCCTTTTTGGCGTGCCCGCCTGAATTCCGCGATTCCTGCCGGATTCGCTCGATGGTGAATTGCATCAGCGGGCCGCCTTCGAGTTCCGCGCCCTGCCGGGCCATATCGACCAGCAACCGCCGTCCTTCGCGTCCTACCAAAGTGACGTCTGTCAAGTCCACAATTATGGGGTTCGACCCGTTGCCCTTCATCTGGGCCCAAATCCTCTCGAGCTCCTCAACCCAGGCGCCACTAACGCGGCCGTGCAATCTAAGCCTGGGGGGTGAGGACTCCTGATCCCATGTGATTCTCAGCATTCGAATAAGAGCCTTCCGTCAAATCGCAATTCGTCGTCGAGGCCAGAAAGCCGTTCAGCATCGCGGATCTGACCACCCGCCCCAGTTCCTCATCGCTGAAGGGAGGCGCCAGCAAACCCGCAACGCCAGCCTCCCATGCCTTCGAACTGATCCGGGGATCGTCCTGGTTTGACACCACCACCACCGGCACCGGAGAGCACGCCGTGCTTGACGACGCCAGAATGTCTTCCCAGGTTCCATCGGAAAGATCGGTCGCCGTAAAAACCATCACCGGCGGCCGGCGAGAATTAATCGCCAGCTCAGCCTGAGCACAGTCGCGGACCCGCGTGGTCTCGATCCCTTGCCGGATCAGCAGATTTCGCACTTCGTGCAGCGGATGTTCCTGGCTATAAACCAGTAGGGCCGGGGTCCTTTCTTCTACCAAGTCGCTTCTGAGCTGTCGAACCATCGGCGTCTCCACAGATCGGAAATCTTTGAACGCAGCCCCTCGCCGCCTGAGTCGCTATTCCAGCCCCCTTGGCACCCGGCGTTCTGCGTTCCGGTGTCACTAAGGGCAGGGGCGATGCCAAACTTCCGCAATCGAGCTAAGTTATTTTTCTGTAGTAAGTTAGAGATGGGATGCAGATATGTGATGAACGAACATCCGGTGAGTGACGACGGTTACATATCGTCAGCTGACGATATTTCGTCAGATATCATGACGGGAGATCTTAAGCTTTCGCATTTTCGAATTTAGGGTCGTCCTTTTGAGCCCGAGACGCGCTGCTGCGCCGTCCCGACCTGCAATGACCCCTTTGGTCTCCCGCAGCACTTTGATGATGTGCTCGCGTTCGGTCGCTTCGAGCGAGGCTAACGCCTCTGGTCCCTGAGCCGGCTCCGGCGATTCGGGCAATGTCAGTTCCGCAAGCGGCACACGCAGGACGGGTCCGTTGGACAGGATCACGGCTCTTTCCAGCAGGTTCTCCAACTCGCGGATGTTTCCCGGCCAACTCCAGCGTTCCAGCGCCCGCATGGTTTCCGGCGGAATCGTCTCGATCACTTTGTTCATCCGTCGTGCGTGCCGGGACACAAAGTGGTGCACGAGGATGGGAATGTCGTCGGCGCGTGTGCGCAGCGGCGGGACTTCGATCGGAAAAACCTTGAGGCGATAGAACAAGTCGCTGCGGAACTCGCGCGCCTGCACCATGGCGGCGAGATCGCGATTGGTGGCGGCAATCAACCGCACATCTACTGGAATCGTGCGCGTGCTGCCCAGGCGCTCGAACTCTTTCTCCTGCAAGGCGCGTAGCAGCTTGGGCTGAAGCTCCAGCGGGATGTCGCCGACTTCGTCCAGAAACAGGGTGCCGCGATGCGCCAGCTCCAGCCGGCCGATCTTCTGGCTGATCGCGCCCGTGAAGGCGCCCTTTTCGTGGCCGAAGAGTTCGCTCTCCAGCAGACCGCTCGGAATGGCCGCGCAGTTCAGCTTGACGAAGGTGCGATCGCGGCGGCTGCTCAGCGAGTGGATGGCGCGCGCCACCAGCTCCTTGCCGGTTCCGGTCTCGCCCAGAATGAGGACGGTGGCGTCGGTCGGCGCCACCGTCTCGATCTGCTTCAAAACGCGCTTCAGGGCATTGCTTTCGCCGACGATTTCCTCGAAGTCGTACTCGGTGCGCAATTCCTCTTCGAGGTAGGCCTTTTCCTCCCGCAAACGCTCGCGCGCCTCGATCACCTGCCGGTAGGTTTCGGCGTTGTCGATCGCAATCGCGATCTGGCCGGCCACGTGGCTCAGCAGCCGCACATCTTTATCGGTGAACGCGCTTTCGACCAGCTTGCCGAGCATCAGCGTCCCCAGCGGGCGCCCGCGGTTAATCAAGGGAAGCCAGCACGCGGAACTGACCCCGAGATCGGTCAGACGCTTGATGTGTTCCGCATCAAAGTTGTCCGCTTCCTGGCGTATGTGGTTCAAGACCACGGGCTCGCGCGTGTTGAAAGCCTGCCCGGCGGGCGAGCCGCTCAACGCGATGGGCGTGCCGTCCGGCGACTGCTTGCGTCCGCTGGGCGACTCGAGCGCGTGGATGCGAAGCTGGCCGGTTGAAGAATCAAATAGAGCCAATCCTGCGTAGTCGTACGATGCCACCTGGCGAATGCTCGCCGAGACGGCAGCCATCAGCCGCCCAATGTCGAGATTCGTGACCAGCGTGTTGGTCACCTGGAGCAGCAGAGCCTCTTCTGCCTGCTTGCGCTCGGTGAAGTCTCGCGTGACCTTGGAAAAGCCGCGGAGATTTCCCGCCGAATCGCGAAGCGGGCTGATGATGACGTTCGCCCAGAATCGCGATCCGTCCTTGCGCAGCCGCCAGCCCTCGTCCTCGAAGCGGCCGGTGGCAGCCGCCACCTTCAATTCGTAATCCGGCTTGCCGCGGTCAAGGTCCTCCTGAAGATAGAACTTCGAAAAGTGCTGCCCGATGATTTCGCCGGCGCGGTAGCCTTTGATGCGCTCCGCCCCCGGATTCCAGGAGGTGACGTAGCCCTGAGGATCGAGCGTGAAGATTGCATAGTCCTTGACGCTCTCCACCATCGCGCGCAGGCGCTCCTCGCTCAGTTGGAGCGCTTCCTGCGCCTGCTTGCGAGCGGTGATGTCACGTACGACGGCCAGCCCCACCTGCTCCGCGCCCATGTGCAAGGAGTTCAGCATAATGTCTGCGGGAAACTCTGTGCCGTCCTTTCGCCGGGCGTAGAGTTCCAGGCCCTGGCCCATCGGCCTCAGCCGCGGTTCGGCAAAGTAGTTTCTCAAGTGGGCAGCGTGCGAGCTTCGAAACCGCTCCGGCACGAGAATCCCGACATTCTGCCCGGCGATTTCCGAGCGGCTATAGCCAAAGACCTTCTCGAACTGGCCGTTGACCTCCAGGATGACGCCGCCGGCACCTGTCACCACCAGGGCGTCCGGCGACGACTCAAACAGCTCCTGGAACAGGACTCCGGAAGACTCGATTGCATGGGCGAAATCGATATCGCCTTCGCTGGCCGGGATCGGATTGTTTGGGTTGGCTTCAGGTGCTGGCACTCTTGCCCCCAGCGCGTCAACGACTAATTTATAACATACAAATGAAACAGCTTCATCGAGCCGACAAACGAGTTCGGAGTTCCTTCACTTTGGAGTTCGAAGCTCCCACGCGGGATACTGCCGCGTCGGAACTCGAACCTTCCGCGAACAACGGATTCGGACTTTGAGTGCCGGACTCAACCGGCGCAGCCTCTCGAACGAGCAGACCCTCCCGGCGCGGGTCACGGGTGGGAC
>JASHQD010000776.1 GCA_030037755.1 Terriglobia bacterium | reverse complement strand
GGGTTTGAATCCTGAAACATGCGACGATCCTCTTCGGACCGCGCTCGTTGGCCGGGCAGCTTCTTGACATCGTCTTGCCGAACGGCTATGGTCGTTCAGGAATCCGGAAAGTCCGACTTCCGGAAATCATTCTCATGAACGCACTCGTTAAGGTGCAGCGCAAAGGGCAAGTGACGATTCCCACCCGTCTTCGTATTCTGGTGGGCTTGGCTGACGGCGACTTGGTCGAAGCGTCCGCCGAAGAAGGAAGGATTGTTCTTACGCCAAAAGTCGTGATCGATCGCGAGTACACGCCGGCGCAGCGCCGGGCGATCGATGCCCGCCTGGCGAAGGCGGACGCTGACATCAAAGCCGGGCGGGTGTCCAAAGCCTTTTCAAGCCATAGCGAATTCCTGGACGGCCTGCACAAAGCAGCCGCCAAGACGAGCGCCAGAAATACCCGGCGCAAATGAAGCTCCAATGGACGTCGCACTTCGCGCGAGCCTACGGAAAGGCGCCTCAGCGGGTCCAAACAGCTTTCGACAAGCACGCCAAGAAGTACAGTGGGAGCGAAGACCGTTGGCAGGCCCGCGTTAACCGCGACTGGCGGTTCTACTTTCGCATTCAAGACGATACCTACATTCTGCTCGACATCATCGCTCATCCCAAGTGACGGGTGGCTTGTGTGACCCGGTTATCTGGGCGCGGCTATGCGCAATCGGCGGGGCAGCCTCAGGCGTCGAGAGCTCTGAACCCATTGCCCGATCCGCAGCCGTACAGCAGGTGAAACAGCGTCATTGCGGACTGCCGGGGGTAGGATCGCTTGTCGCTCAGGAATCGCCAATCGCCGGTTGAGAACGCAAAGCTGCCATCCGATCGCTGGCGATCCAACACCCGAGCATAACATCGGTCGGGCTCATCGCTCTCGAGAAGCCCCAGGGCACGCGCTTCCCAAAGCGCGGCAGCAAGAACGGCGGTGTAGAAATCGACTTCAGGGCCTGAAGTGATGTGAAAACAGTCCTCCGCGCTGCTGCCGTTTGTCCTCACGCCTTGAGCGAGAAAACGAGCGAGACGCGGCAGGATTTCTCGAGTGGTTGCGCTCGGCCGCAGCCGATCGCTCCACGCAAGCTTCAGGAATTGGAAAGCGTTGTACTGAAAGCAGAGATAGTGATCGCGACCGGCCTCGTGCGGTCCATCGACGATGTATGGCAGCTCACCATTGGGTAATTGTGTGGCGGCCACGAATTCGAGCATCGCGTCCACATCCGCCAGCAGACTCTCGTCGCCGCCCGCCTTCCACACTCGCAGAAAGAGCCAGGCCGCTTCCACGGAGTTGTTGGGGATTTTGCCGCGCGGACGATCGAAATAGTTGATGGCTTTCCCAGCCGAGTGCGGCTGGAATCCGATGGTTCCGGTGAGATAACGGCACCAGCGTTGCGCCCCTTCCAGCCACTCCGGCCGCGGGTCGCGCGCATAGCTCGCCAATAGCCCGATCGAGCCCCAGTTGCCTTCTACGGTGGCGATGAGGTGCCGGCGCTCGGGCAGCGGATAACGCCAGAATCCTCCGGGCGTCTGCAAGCGCAGAACCGAGTTGGTGGCATCTTCGGCGAGCGTACGAAAGCGCGGGTCGCCGGTGGACTCGTACAGCATCCAGTTGGCAAGAATCCAGTATCCCTGCGTCTGCATGAAGACATAGTCGTCGTGCCAGGGCAGGAACGGCAGGGCGCTCTTGACGAATCGCCAGACGCGCAGATTCAGCCGAACGCCGGGATCGGGCCCGCGCAGGAGGCCGTCTGCCGGGAATCGGCTGGCAAGATGCGCGTGCAAGCGTTCGGCGGATTGGAAGAAGGCGGAGCTATTGGGCATGACGGAAGCGAGGCGTGAAGTATGAAGTCTGAAGGATGAAGTATGAAACGTGGCTTGGGGGCGTTTTTTTCATACTTCATACTTCACACTTCAGACTTCAATTACAATGCGTATATTCAGGCGCCTCGGGCAATCTAAGGCTCCTGGACCTGACTATGTGCGGTATTGCAGGATTTGTCCAATTCCAGCCGGCTGATGCCGCTGAGCTTCAGAATCGTGCGCGCCGGATGGCCGACCAGCTCGAGCATCGCGGGCCGGACGACGCCGGTTACTGGGCTGACCCGCGCGCAGGCGTCGGATTGGGATTTCGCCGCCTTTCCATCATCGACCTTTCCCCCGCCGGGCACCAGCCCATGTGCTCAGAGTCTGGCCGCTACGTGATCGTCTTCAACGGCGAGGTCTACAACTTCGCCGAACTGCGCGCCGAACTCGAGCCGGTGGGACATCACTTTCGCGGACACTCGGATACGGAGGTGATCCTGGCAGCGGTCGAGCAGTGGGGCGTGGAGGCGGCCGTGCAGCGCTTCCGCGGCATGTTTGCCTTGGGCGTCTGGAACGGACGCGATCGCGTTCTGCACCTCGTGCGCGACCGGCTGGGCATCAAGCCGCTCTTTTATGGCTTCAGTGACATCGGTGGGGAGCGCGTGCTGATGTTCGCTTCCGAGTTGAAAGCCATGCGAGCTTATCCGGGCTTTGTCCCCGAGATCGATCGCGACGCTCTGGCCGTCTTCCTCAGGCACACCTACATTCCCGCCCCGTACTGCATCTATCGCGGGATCGCCAAGCTGCCGCCGGGAAATCTGATCAGCTTCAAATGTGATACCACAGGCGCTTCGAACGGGACCCGTCCTCGCGCGTACTGGTCATTCCGTGAAGTCGCCGAGCGGGGCGAGCGCCAGCCCTTCAGTGGCTCAGCAGAAGAAGCCCTTGGCGAGTTCGAGGGCCTGCTGCGGGAATCGATTCGCCTGCGCATGATCGCCGACGTTCCGCTGGGCGCGTTTCTCTCCGGCGGGATCGATTCCTCCACCGTCGTGGCGCTGATGCAGGCGCAAAGCACGCGTCCGGTGAAGACGTTCACCATCGGCTTCGAGGAAGCGGATTTCAACGAGGCGACCCATGCGCGGCGCGTAGCCGAACATCTGCACACCGATCATCACGAGCTCACGGTGACGCCGGAAGAGGCCCGGGCAGTAATCCCGAAACTGCCGGCGATGTACGACGAGCCTTTCGCCGACTCTTCCGGGATTCCAACTCACCTGGTGTCCGCGCTGGCCAGAACCATGGTCACCGTGAGCCTTTCGGGCGACGGTGGCGACGAATTGCTCGGCGGCTACAATTACTACGCCAGCGGGCCGCCGCTGTGGAATCGCATTCGGCGATTTCCTGGCCCTCTGCGCCGTTTTGTCGCGGGCGGCGCCACGCTCCTGCCGGCCAGCACCTATAATCGCATTCTGCGCGGGCGTCGCGTTGCGCCCAGCTTTACGGGCCGCGGTACAGGCGGACAACGCATCCACCGAGCTGCGCAAGCGTTGCGGGTTCGCGATATTTGCGACCTGCACCGGGCCTTTTCCACGCATTGGGATCGCCCTGAAGACGTGGTCATCAATGGGCTCGAGCCTTCCACGGTCTTCACCGACCCGTCGCTTCGGCCGGCGCTTTCCCATCCCTCGGCGCGCATGATGGCGAACGACGCGCTCATGTATCTCACCGACGACATTCTCACCAAGGTGGATCGCGCCAGCATGGCGATCAGCCTCGAGGCGCGGGTGCCGATCCTCGATCATCACGTGGTGGAGTTTTCCGCCCGCGTTCCCATGGAATGGAAGATTCGCGACGGCAAGGGCAAGTGGTTGCTGCGCCAGGTGCTCTATAAATACGTGCCCGAGAGCGTCGTCGAGCGTCCCAAGATGGGTTTCGGCGTCCCGGTCGGCATCTGGATTCGCGGGCCGCTGCGGGAATGGGCCGAGTCGCTCCTCGATGAGGAAAGGCTGCGCCGCGAAGGCTTCCTGCGGCCCGAACCGGTGCGGAGGTTGTGGAAGGAGCATCGCAATGGCGACATCAATGCGCCGGACGCGATGTGGGCCGTGCTGATGTTTCAGGCGTGGTTGGAGAATTGGCGGTAGTCGGTTGCTGGTTGTTGGTTAGCGGCGTATTCGGGCGTGATCGTGGATCGTTGATCGTAGATCGTCGTCACCTACCGTCCCAAAAGCGCAGCGTACAGGTCGACGATTCGCCGCGCAATCATTTCCTCGCTATAGAATTCCGTCATTCGATCGCGCCCGCGCGTCCGCATGCCGCTTCGGCAGACCTCGACGATTCGGGCGGCGATCGCGTCCGCGCTAGCCGGCACGATGAAGCACCCATCAGTATTCCCGATCACCTCCGCCACATCGCCCACATCGACCGAGATGACCGGAAGATTCACGGCCATCGCTTCCTTGACCGAATTCGGCGAGCCTTCCGTGTACGACGCGAGCAAGAGCGCGTCGGACGCGTTGACATAAAGCGGCATGTGGTCGCGCGGAACGCGCGAAACCTGCAGAATCTCGAGCCCGGGAACCTGTTGGCGAGCGATGCGAACCGCCTGCTCGATAAGATCGAATCGCTTCACGGCGATGCTGCGGTCGTATGGAAACAGCGCGTACGGTCGCGCGAGATCGAGGCCGAGTATGCTGCGCGCGTCGTTGCGCTCCATGGGCCGGAACATCGCCAGGTTGACACCGTTCGGAATCACATGAATCGATTCGAGCCCGAGATGCTGCTTCATCTGCCGGCTTTTGACGATCACCGCGTCCGCCCGGCGCGCGAGCACCCGTGTGGAGACCTGAAACATCCGGCCGACGGGAGTGATGCGCCCTTCGCGGTCGGAGCGCCCCAGGACGTCGTCGCCCATCAGCGACACCACCAGCGGCACGCGACTCTGGAATCGCGCCACCCAGCCCGACAGCCCGAAATGCGCGTGAATCAGGTCGTAGGGCTGGTCCCGGAGGCGGCGCCGAACTTCGAGTATGCCCCGCAGATAATTCGCCTTCGAGTTGCGGCCATTCACGAATACAACATCGTAGTCGACGCCCAGCGGGCGCAAGGAGTTCATCTGTGCCTGGACGAAGCTGCCATAGCCGGGGTCCGATTGGGTTGGCCAGAGGTTCGTGACCGCCAGCACGCGAAACGTCCGTCGCGAAGAGGAAGCGGGAGTAGAGGCGGGATGAGCCATCGGCAGCGGCTTGTCCATGTCTGATTTCGACGCTGGGGCGGTCCTTGTGGCCGCTCAAGTCATAGTACATAAAATCGGGCCGCCACAAGGGCACGTCGAAACCGGAAGCACCGAATGCTCAGAGTTCTCTTACAAAGACAAATTCATTGTTGCGATCGCGTCCGTAACCGCGCTTGAGCTTGACCAGGCGGAATCCGCGCCGCGCATAAAAGTCGATCACCCATTGCGGCGCCGCCACTTCGAAGGGGAATCCGCCCAGCCAGTCGAGCCAATCGTGCACGATCGACATGCCGCGCAGCCTGCGGTACTCCCGATAGCGCGCCAGCGGACTCCGGCCGCGGGCGAGATCGCTTAGCAGGCCCTTGACAACGAAAGCCGGCACGAAGACCGCCGCAACCATCGCCGCCCCGACTTTGCCGCTTATGTACAGGCGCTTCACAGGCACCCAGGCGCGCGACGCCCAGCCACGATCGTCGTAGAGGGCGATCAGAAGTCTGCCTCGGGATGCGACCGCCCGGGATACCGTCTCCATCGCCAACGCCAGATCTCCGGTGTGGTGCAGCACGCCCCACGAATAAACAACGTCGAAATAGCCCAGCCTGGAGATGTAGCGCTCGTCGAGAACGCTTCCCTGCTCGATCGTCCAGCAGGGCAGCTCGGGCGCGTACCGCCGCTTCACTTCCTCTGTGCACGCCACGCTTCCGAGATCGTAGTCGAACGAGTGGACCCGCGCAGCTCCCAGCCGCACTGCCGCCAGCGAGAACAGTCCGCTGCCGGAACCCGCATCAAGAAACGATTTGCCCCGGAGGCTGCCCCCGTCGAGCATCTCGGTGAGAGAGCGCTCCGCTTGCTTGATGCGGTCCTCATCCAACACGCTCAGGAATGCGTGCCAGTTGCGTCCGAACGCAAATCGCGCTTCACTCGGCGGACTGCCGGCTGTGGTCCTGGCGATCATGGGTAAAGCAAGTGGCACAGGCACCTGCCTGCGCTTCTGTCCATTTCTGCACAGCCAGGAGTGGCCGTGCTACTCATCGTCATGCATGCAGCTTGTCGTGCCGCGCCAGCATGGCCACGAATTCCCGAATCCGCCGGGCGCGAGTCTCCGCCTTCCTGGCCGTCTGAATCCGCCAGAGCACGGCGTATCGATTCGCGCTATCGAGCGTAGCGAAAAACGCTTTCGCCCGCGCGTTATGATCGAGCGCCGTCTGAAGATCGGGCGGGACGGTCGCCTTGCTCTGGGAGTCGTAGGCCGCGTCCCAGCGCCCGTCCGCCTTGGCGCGTTCGACTTCCTTGAGACCTGCGGGCTTCATGCGGCCGCTGGCGATCAGCGCCACTGCTTTCTCACGATTGATTTTCGACCAGATGCTCTTGTTCCGGCGTGGCGTGAACTTCACCCGCCACGTCGTTTCGCTCTCGGGTTTCAATTGGCCGTCAATCCAGCCGTGGCACAGAGCTTCTTCGAGCGCTTCGCGGTGATTGATCAGCTCCGTCGCACAGCCCTTCTTTGCCAGCCTCAGCCACACGCCGGGCGACGCGTCATGGTGTGCGGCAAGCCAGGCCGCCCAACTCCGGAGTGTAGGAAAAGCCAGCACAGGCAACTCGCCCGGATTGGAGCGTGCCGGTTTCATTGCGCTACCTGCTCCTCGCCTGCCGGCTTGCGCGCGATGCACACGACGTACGGGGACGTCCAGCGATTCGGCTTCAGACGCACGATATGATCGTCCACGAAGCGGATTAACCTTGTCACAGCCGCATTGATGATCTTCACGGTCAGTCCCGCCACGCCATGTCCCCAAGTTTCGATGCCGGTCACCTCGAGCCCGAACGGCAAAAGGTAAAGCGCCGATTCGACCTCCAACCCGGCGTCGTTATGAGCTTGTGCGAGTCTCTCGGCGGAGAGCGGAACATGAGCTTCGAAGAGCTTCCGATCCAGAAGCCGCTGATACCGGCCCAGAATTCCGGTCAGATTCGGCACCAGCGTCATCATCCGGCCTCCCGGTTTCAACAATCGAGCGACGGCACGCACCGCGCCGGACGTGTCGTCGAAATGCTCGAGCACGCCGTAGGAAACCGCCCAATCAAAGTTTCCCTCAGTTCCTGGAGGCGGCGCGAAAAAGTCGCCGCAGTACACCTCGCCCTGCGCTTTCTCCCTCCCCAGAATTTGACGAGCGCGCTCGCAACCGAGTTCCGATTGGTCGATTCCGGCCACATTGAGGCCGAAATACCGGACGAAGTATGGCAGGTACACCGACTGTGCGCACCCGATCTCGATCAGCCTCTGGCCCCGAGCGTCCCTGAAGAGATCAGAGTAGAACCGATGAAACCTGCGATACGGGTAGTTCTGCAGACCCTTGCGGAAGGGGTCGAGCGGACGCGGCAGGGGCCGCCGTTCCCACCAGCCGTCCCAGTATTCGCGTCCGGTGCGATCACCGGCATCCGCGGTTTTATCGTGAGTCGACATATGCCAGGGTCCGAACCGGAGTTAGTCGGGCGCTGCTCGCGAGCTTGCCTGAAGCCGGCGGATCAGGACATGAATCGCCAGGAAAATCAGCAGGGCACAAATGAGAAACACGATGGACGTCGACAGCGCGATCCCCGCCACGCCGTAGACCCGCATGAGCAGAAGGTTCAAAACGACATTTAACGTCGTCGTAACCGCCGCAATCGACATGATGACGCCGTTGCGCTTGAGCGCGCTGATCACGCGCAGGCCAAGGCTGGTCAGCAGGTAAAACGGAATCTGCAGTGCCAGCCACGCTTCCACGTGGCTCACTACGTTGGTATCGTGAGGGGAGAACTCGCCGCGCTGGAAGAGAATGCGTATGAGCGGATGCGCAAGGAACACCAGCAGCAGGGTGACGGGCACAGTGACCACCAGGATTACTCCACCCACATTGCGCAGCGCGCGCCGGCAAGCGTCCCAGGCGCGCTTTGCCGCCATTTCCGAAAAGTACGGCAGCGACGCGGACGCCAGCGGGATGGCTCCAAGCACCACCAGCACGCTGACGATTTTCCGCGCGTAGCTGAGCGCCGCCACACTGCCCCCGGGCAGCATGGCCGCCATGGCCTGATCCACCACCTCGGTGCTGCCCAGCAGCAGCGCGCCCGCCATCATGGGCACATATTGGCGTATCACCAGGCGCAATTCGGGATCAAATCCGTACCAGCGCGGCGCGAGATCGATTCCGTGACGGCGCGCCACCCAGGCAAGCGCGATCACTTGCAGCGCGGTGCCGGCAACGGTTCCCACGGCGAGTGAATAGACGCTCCACGACCGTCCCAGCGCAATCACAAAGGCGAACGCGACGAGCGGCGGCAAGACGGCGAGCGCACCCGGCAGTGCGAATCGCTCGCCCGCGTTCAGCACCGCCGTGCCGTTCGACGTCACCCCGGTCAGAGCGATCAACGGAAGTAAGACGTAAAGCAGATGCCGCGTGAGCAGCAACTTCGGCGCGCTGAATCCTGAACCGAGGAGCGGCAGGTACAACGGTGCAATGAGAGCCAGCAGCACCACGACTCCAACGAGCATTCCCAGGCTCCAGACCATGGCCCCGGAGAAGAGCCGCTGAGCCGACGCGCGTCCTTCGCGCTGGCGGACTTCGACGAACACGGGAATGAGGGCCAGATTGAACGAGTAGGCCACGATATTGACCACGAATGAGGGCAGAAGATAGGCGATCACGTAGGCGTCGACAGCGTCACCGCGCCCGAAGTACTTCGCCGTCACCAGTTCCCGGGCTACGGTCGCGGCCAGCACAACGCCGGAGAATCCAGTGAGGACGCCGGTCGCGCGGAGAATCTTCCAGCTTGCGGACGACGCCCAGCCGGCAGAAACCCGCAATGCCGGTTGGGTCTGCTGTTCTTGGGCGGATGTCGGTTCGGCCACAGGTGTGCTTCGAGGAATTCAGACTGTCTGCTGCCTAACGATAAAGCTCAGGTTTGCCGAACCTCAGGCAAAGCCCCGTTCAGCTCCAACAGTTCGGGAACCAGAGCCCGGAGCTTGGCCCTCAGCTCATTAGGCGTCCGAGCCTCAGCAAAGAGCCCAGGGACGTCCCCACGTTCGGCCACCCAGACGCCAGCGTCGCTGTCCCATCGGGTTGTCACGTCGTAAATCATCTGCTCACCCTTACGATAAATGCTACCATGTGGCGCGGTGAGGGACAACGTGGTCGAACACGTCGGCCATTTCAGCGGCCGTTTTGCCCGGAAAGATCGCGGCTTGTGCGCGGCAAGCACCAAGCAATTTGCCCACCAGGAACCGCCATGGGTAGAATCTGATGCATGAGGTCACATATTCCGCTAACCGAGGCAGTTCGCAGTTTTTCCGAGATTCTGAACCGGGTTCAGAATGACGGCGAGAGTTTCGTTGTTGAGAGAAACGGCAGCGCTGTGTGCGAAATCATTCCTATGAAACGGAAGGAGTTCAGCGGCTCCGATCTTGCGAATCTGCTCCGCTCATTGCCGAAACCGGATGGCGAGTTCTTTGGCGTGGTCGAGGACCTGATTGCCAGGCAACCTCTAATCGCGGAGAATCCGTGGCAAGATTAATCGATTCGAGTGTGCTCATAGCAGCCGGGCGCGGTCACGTCAGTCTCGACGACATTACCGCTCGCTACGCCGACGAGGGTGTTGCCATCTCGGCGGTCACGGCCTCAGAACTGCTGCATGGCGTCCACCGGGCAAAGACGGCTGCTCAACGCGAAGGACGGGAGGCGTTCGTGGAAGGTCTGCTTGGTCAGGTGCCTGTCGCGCCCTTCGATTTGGCTCCGCCTCGTATTCACGCCGCATTGTGGGCGGAACTCGCCTCCCGCGGCCTTTCCATCGGAGAGCGCGACCTGATGATCGGCGCCACCGCGATCGCGCAAGACTCGGCCGTTGTAACGCGCGACGAACGAATTTTCCCAAAGATCCCCGGCGTCAGAATCGAACGCCTCTAAATCCTTGGCTCCGTCAGCAGAACCGCCGCCGCCGCCGCGGACACGGACATACCATCTGTGCCCAATTCAGATTTAACTATCCAGCAAGGGCGAGGCGCTGGTCTCCATGGCGTAGGGAACGCACACCAGGAACAGGAAAACCATCAACACCGGCGAGGTTCCGAAGTTGAACTCAAATACGCCCTCCACAACGAACGCGAGCCACGCCACCAGGGATGCGTCGACGATCCAGACCGGGCGCCCGTCACCCTTCAGACGACGCCGGATTTTGAGAATCTGCCACGCCAGGGCGCCCATGAACCAGAGCCATGCCGCGAGACACGGCAATCCGCGCTCGGCGCCGAATTGCAAATAATCGTCGTGCATATGCTCGTGCCAGCTGGGTTCGTAGGTTCCGGGCTGCAGGTACGTGAGATAGACTTCGTCGATGTTGTTCGGGCCGACGCCCACCAGCGGATGAGCGCGGATCATCCTGAGACCCACATGCCACATTTCGAAGCGCGAGGTAACGGAGGGATCCGATGAGGGATGCACGAGCGACGCCAGACGGTCTCGCACCAGCGACGGCGCGGCAAAATAAGCAGCCAGCGCCAGCACGGGCAGTACCCAAAGCAATCGCGCGCGCCATCGAGCTACGAGGTAGAACAACGCCGCACCGCAGCCGATCCAGACGCCGCGCGTGAAATTCAACACGATCGAGAGAGCAATCACCGCAGCGATCACCCACCAGACCTTTTCCGGAGCGCGATCTGAAGCCGGCTTCGCCGTAGGAGCTTTCGCGATCGCACCGTCTCCTGCCCTGCGCCCAGTTCCGCGCCCTCCAAGCAAAAGATAGGCGGCAAGGGCCGCGAACACCAGCATTTGCTGCCCGCCGAACAGCATCCAATGGCCCATGAATCCGTGGATACGCGTAAGGGTCATGTAGTAGTAGACCTGACCGGGATGCTCGGCCCGGATTTCGCGATATTGATGCACAAACTGCCCCGCTGCCACCAGGCCCGCCACCGCCGATTCCACAAACATCGCCCGCAAAATCCAGGTCAGGTGCCGATAGCTCGCAATCAGATTGACAGCGAGCAGCACGATGACGAACAGGGTGAGTTTGCGGACCACGTTGCCGCCCGCGGCAGGATTCGTTGCAAAAAGCATGGAAAGAATGGTGAACGTGCAATAAAGCGCGAGCGGCAGCTTGACTCGTGGAAAAGACGGGACGCGAGGGCGACGCAGCAGGTCCAGCGCGTAACACAGGCCGGACAGGGTCAGGAAGAACTGGCAGGCGGCGATCGAGATCAGCAGCGAGAGGGCAAAAAGCGTGAAGAACAGCGATGACCAGCGCAGAAGCTCCGGCTCGGGAAGTTCCTGCCAGAAATCTCGAGGCCAGGATTTCAGATCGATCACGACAAACCGTGCTCCGGTGGCGTTCGGGGCGATTGCAGGCGCGCGTTATAACGTCGCACCAAATCACGGACCAGGCTGGAGGTGTCCTTCGCCAGCATCCCCAGAAACGCCGGCGCCGTGATCAGCACGTTGCGATTATAGGCGAGCGCCTGGCGAATGTGGCCGTGGAAGAAAGCGGCCAGCGCTCGCGTGGATCCGCAAGACGGGCACGCCGCCAGATGAAAGAGGTGACGCCACAGGCAGAGATTGGGGCCGCGATCAAGAAGTTGGGGAGGGACCAGGCAGAATCCCAGCACGGCACAAGAGATGATCGCCAGCCTTGGAATGCCTTTGGCAAATACAGCCATGACTCAGGAGAACTTCAGCGCGCGTCCGTCGGAGTCCGGAAGCTTGTTGAGCGCGAGCAGCACGATGTCGACGATTTTCCAGATGCCGCAACCACCGAGCGTGAGCAGCTTGACGATGCCGAGGCCTGTGTAGCCGAGGTAAAAGCGGTCGATGCCCAAAAACCCGAGGAAATAAGCAAGCAGCACGGCCGTGCCCCAGTCCTTGTCGCCGGTCACCGACGCAGGCTGCGGAGGCAATCGCAGCGGCTTACCCTCGGCGTCAGGAAGCTTGCGGAGCGCTATCAGCACCACGTCAACGACCACCCAGATGCCGCATCCCCCCAGCGTCAGCAGCTTGAGGATTCCGAGTCCGATGTAGCCCAGATAAAACCGGTCGGCGCCGAAGATCCCCAGGAACTGGCCGAGCAGCAACGCCGTGGAGAGGTCCTTCTGAACACCTGAGCCGAGTGCGACGCCGCATTTCACGCAGACCTGCGCGCCTTGCAGCGTCTCTGCGCCGCAGTTCGGGCAGTGCGTTCCCACATTCACCCGCTGCCCGCAGCTACTGCAGAATTCCGCCTGCTCGGGTACCTGATTTCCACAATTGCGGCAATACATGCAGCCGTTCCCCCCCCTCGCCGGCCTGAAAGAATGGAAGACCCGCTTCATCTAAGCAGGGATGAGCGGGTAATGTCAACAAATCCGGGGTGCTTTCCTGAAACTAGTGCGGCCTTCCCACGGGCTCGCCGACGGGTTCCACCACGGGCTCTACCGGCCGCTCGGCGATCGGACCCGGCGCCTCAGCCGGCTCGCTTTCGAGCGCCTGATCCACCACTCCGTGGATGCTGCGCACGAAGTGCAGCTTCAGGCCCTCCAGCAGGTCACCCGTCAGATCCTCGCTGACATTGGGCTGATTTTCCGCGGGTAAAAAGATCTCGGTCACGCCCGCCCGCTTGGCGGCGAGCACTTTTTCCTTGATGCCGCCCACTGGCAGGACCTGGCCGCTCAGCATGATCTCGCCG
>JASHQD010000775.1 GCA_030037755.1 Terriglobia bacterium | reverse complement strand
CTCAACACAGAGTGCACGGAGCTTTGAGTTCTCCGTGTTGAGCGCTTTGGAAGCAGAGAGCGCACACAGAGAATCTGATTTGAAGATTTCCGTGCTATACGCCGAGTGTGAGCTCACGCACCCTGACCCCGCAGCAGCGTGACCGGATTCGGCAGGGCTCCTTCGCCGTTGCGCCTGTTCGCGCCGGCACCTGCCGCTTCGGGCTCCTCTTCTTTCTCCTTCTCGCCGGGCACGATCAGCCGATTCTGTTCGATCCCGTGCTGGCGCGTGTACAGTTCCCAGTATCGCCCGCCCAGCGCATAAAGCGACTCGTGCGTGCCGCGTTCCACGATGCGTCCGCTCTCAATCACCAGGATCTGCTCGGCGCGCCGGACGGTTGAGAGCCGGTGTGCGATGACGAAGGTCGTGCGGCCCTGCATCAGGTAAGCGAGGCCCTCCTGAATGAGCGCCTCGGACTCGGAGTCGAGACTCGAGGTGGCTTCGTCGAGGATCAGGATGCGCGGATCGGCCAGAATCGCGCGCGCGATTGAAACGCGCTGCTTCTGTCCGCCCGAAAGCTTGACGCCGCGCTCGCCGACCACCGTGTCGTACTTCAATTCGAAGCGTTCCGCGAATTCGTCCACGCGCGCGATGCGGCAGGCGGCCAGAATTTGCTCTTCGCTGGCCTCGGGCCGCGAAAAAGCCACGTTCTCGCGGATGGTGCCGTCGAAGAGGAACGTATCCTGCAGCACCACGCCGAGCTGAGTGCGATACGATTCGAGGCGCACGGTGCTCAGATCGATGCCGTCCACGAAAATCCGGCCCTGCGTCGGAACGTAGAACGCCGCCACGAGCCCGATCATCGTGGACTTGCCCGCGCCCGAGGGGCCCACCAGCGCGGTCACCGTGCCGGGACTCGATCGAAAGCTGACATCGTTGAGCACCGGCTTGCCGGGCTCGTAAGCAAAGCTCACGTCCTCGAACGCGATCTCGCCGCGGACGACGCCCACTTCGACGGCGCGCCCCGGATCGGCGTCTTCCGGCTGCTCGGCCAGCACTTCGCGCGTGCGTTCGAGTCCGGCAATAGCCTCGGTCAGTTGGGTACCAATATTTACGACTTGCCCGACCGGCGCGATCAGCATCGCGAGGAAGATCGTGAATTCCACGAACGAGCCCAGCGTCATATCATGCGCCATGATGCGATGGGCGCCGAGAAACATGATCAAGGCGCTCACGAGTCCGAGCAGGGTGCTCGCGGTCAGGCTCATCACAGAAGTGGCGGTGAGCGTCTGCAGGACGTTGTCGAGCAGGCGCTTCACGCCGCCCGCGAAAACGACGGCCTCGCGCTGCTCGGCGTGATAGCCCTTCACCACGCGCACGCCGGCCAGCGACTCCGTCAGGCGTCCCGTGACCTCGGCGTTGATCTTGGGACGCGCGCGAAAGATCGGCCGGATGATCTTGAACGCATACCGCATGCAGATGCCGAACACCACCAGGATGGCGGCCGCCACACCGGTCATCAGTACGCTGATCTTGAGCAGCACGACGAGCGCGAAGATGGCGGTCAGAATGCCGCCGACGAACTGCACGAGGCCGGTGCCGATCAGGTTGCGCAGGCCCTCCACGTCACTCATGATCCGCGAGACCAGGGCTCCGGTCTTGGTGGCATCGTAGTAGGAGAGAGACAGGCGGCCGATGTGCTGCTGCACCTTCATGCGCAGCTCGGCGATCAGGCGCTGCGCCTCTTTGGAGAGAAGCTGGGTGAGCGCGAAGTCCGTCACGCCCTGCACCAGCGTGGCTCCGATTACCGCGCTGATGAGCGGCACGAGCATCCGTGCGTCGTGTTTGCCGATGACGCCGTCGATCAGATACTTCGACGACGCGGGCAGCACCAGCCCCGCCAGGCGATTGATCGCCATGAGCAGGAATCCGAGCGCCAGAATCCAGCGGCGCGGCTGGATGAAGGTCCAGAGATCGGGCCAGAGCTCTCGCAGCCGGGCGGCCTGGCTGGGCGACGCCTGTTTGGGGATTACTTCGGCCATAGTTGTTTGATTCCCTTGCAGTCAGACGGTTCCGCACCAGCGCGATCTGGCTCGTCGCGGCGCGCGATTTCGCTGGGCCTGGCGTCGTTCCTTTTCGACGTTCTGGACGCAATTATTGATCTTAAAGCACTCCTCGCGGGCTCGTTTTGCCGAAATCTCAGGCATGCGATAATTGGGAAGGGTCAGGCTAACATTCCCAGGCAAGGCTCGGACCCGGAGCTTGGTCTTGGGCCAAGGCACACAACGCGCATCCCAGGCCGTTACCGACCGCTTGCCGCCCCCTCGTTCATTTTTCGCCAAGGTCGCGGGTCTCTTTGTCTCGCCCTCGCGAACTTTTCAGAGCATCGCGCTCGGCCCACAGTTTGCCGCGCCGTTTATCGCAGTGTGGGTGTTGTTTGCCGGTTTCTGGGCAGTGGTGTACGCGAAATGGGGATTGCCAGGAATGGCTGTCGCGGTGGTCCAGTTCTTTCGGCACGGCACGGAGGTCAGGCCGGACGAGATCGAGTTTGCGCTTCAGTTTTCGCGCGCGCTGGCGCCGGCGATTCTGATCGGAGGCACGGTTGCGATCCTCGTCCATTTGTTCATCGTCAGCTGGATTGGATCTCGTCTTGCCGATCTTTTTTGGGGCATCCGGCCTCCATTCCGCACGGGCTTGACCTTGGCGTGTTATGCATATTTGGCCAGGAGCATTGCCCAGACGCTTCTCGGCGCCGGCATGCTGCTTTTCGGCGGCCTCGATGGCCTGAATTTCGGCAATCTCGTGCCTACGAACGTCGCGTTCTTTCTCGATCCCGGATCGCGGATTCTGTACGCCTTCTTGCAGTCGCTGGACGTTGTCCAGCTGTGGTATTTCACGCTGCTGGCGATCGGATTCTCAACACTCGCTGACGAGCGCAAAGAAGCTCCCATTATGGGTGCAGGCTTCGCGGCATTATGGATTGTCTGGAACGTCTTCCTGGCGGCCTTCGGTGAGGTGTTGCACGCGCCTTAGCGGATCATTCTGCGACGTGCCCGTCGGCGCAAGCGCGTCCTAGAGAAGTTTCAATCCCACGTAGAGCAGGGTCGTGGCCAGCACGGGGCGGAGGACTTTCTCCGGGAATCTGGCCGTCAGTCTGCTGCCGATCCAGACACCGGGAACGGATCCGATCAGCAACCCGCCGAGAAGCTTGTAATTGATCGTGCCCAGTCCCGCATGGCCGATCGCCGACACTCCGACCAGGAAAAGCGCGTGAAAAATGTCGGAGCCGACCAATCTTTTCAGAGGCGTGGCGGGATAAATGAACACCAGGCTGGCGACGATCAGGGTTCCGCTGCCCACCGAGGTTATGCTGACCAGAAAACCGACGATCAAGCCAACCAGTGAGGTCAGCCACCAGGGTCCGCGCGAGATCTGCTCCTGGTTCGGTAACGGGAGGCGGCTGCCCAGAAACGTGCGAACATAAAGCCCCAACGCGACGCACACCAAGGCTGAGCCCAGAACCAGCACCACGAGCTTGTCCTCGTTCTGGACGCCGCGGTGCCGCAGGAATGCGAGCAGTGCGATGCCGGCGATAGCCCCGGGAATGCTGCCGACAGCGAGACGCTTCACGATCTGTGTGTCAACCGTGCGTTGCCGGAAATGGGCGATCGATCCCACGCCTTTGGTCAGCGCATTCCACACTAAGTCAGTGCCCACGGCCATCGACGGGCGCGCAAGGCCCAGGAGGATCAGGGCTGGGGTCATTAACGCTCCCCCGCCCATCCCCGTCAATCCAATCAGGAATCCAATAAAGAGGCCAAGCAGGGCAACCTTGGGGTCCATAACACCTCGCTACAAGGAACAGCACAGAAACGACGCCCGGCTGGGACGAGCTGGACCCCGGAGCGGTAGCCACGTTGTCGAGCCTGCCGATTTCGTTGCGATCTTTTTTCTTTCGAACACGAGCACGTTCACTTAGCCAATCTTTCCAACGACCGAGTGCTTTTCAGATAGCGTCGCCCCAATTGGACACATAAACCCAATATGTTTACTAGACTTTATTGCGCGGGCGCTTGTCAACAAGAAAGTGCAACCGCCGCGAATAGCGTTAATCGCCAACTGCTTAACCCTTGATGATCAATGGAATACTCTCGAACGTGACCGATCGAGCTCACGCCTGGACAGGGGTGTTGCACACCAGAATCCCTGCTGGAGCACGAACTCGTTCCTTTCTTTGATGGCCGGGAAGGGTCAACTGACGTCGAGGGGCCGTGGTTCTGTTGATACGCGCAGTGAAACTGCGAGGGCAATCGGTTGCCGATCGCGAGAGGTCTCTGTTCGGCTGCGCAAGGCTGTTGCCGAAGGGAACGGAGGACAACCCATCGCGACCCGAAGTCCGCCGTATGGCCCGTAGGTTTTAGGAAGTCTCGTTCGGTGTGACTGTCTGTCGCATGCGCTCAATCTCCTGGAGGAGATCGCGAATCAGCTCTTCCCAGTCTGCGCGGTCCCCGGCCGCAAACTCGCGTCCGTAGCCTTTCATGCGACGTGGTGTAGCGTTCTCCAATACGACCCAGAGTGCGGAGAGTTCCGCCGCCAACTTCTGGCGCCATGGCGGCCGGACCCTCTTCACGTCAAATCTTAGAGCGGCGGCGCGCAAGCGCTCGCGCACGCGGCCGGCCGATTGGCGCAGATTGTCCAACTCGCCGCGCGCAGGCAGGCACTCGGTGCTGCTTTCACCGCCTTGTTCCACGTTCTCCGTGAGCAGCTCAATGCGATCAAGCGCGTCCTCGATCACGCTCATCACCGTGGCGAGCCGCCGCTCGTGAAGTTCGTCGAGGGCCATACCTTACTCCGAAGTCCGTCGCGTGGCGCCCCGCGATTCCCGCATTTCGCCGCTGTGCGCCACTTCCTCGATAATCGTCCGAATCTCGTTGACCTGCGACTCGAGCTCGCCGACGTAGTGGTCGAGGTACGCGGCGAGATCGGCCGGAACCTCGCCGAATCCTCGCAGATGGTGCCCCCGGGTCTCCACGAGCGAGACCCACAGTTCGCTGAGATAGGCGCGAGCGATACCGATGGATGAGCTCTCGATCGGCTGAAGCCGGAGGTCGTTCTTGATGCGGCGCAGGCTCTCGAGAATCTCGCCGCCCAAGGCACGGATTCTGGCCTGCTGGGCGGCCGGTACTTCAGCTGCCGACGCATGAAAGACGCCCTGGAATCCATCGAGGGAAGATTCCACCACCTGGAGATACTCTTCCACGGTCTTGAAATGAGAACTGAGGGCCCGGGCATGCGCTGCGGGAATCGTCACCGGAATTCCCGGACCGGCGTTGCTCCCTGACTGCTTCGCCAATTCCTCCTCCGAGTTTCAGCTCAAATTCGCGGCGCCGCCCGACCGAAGGGCGAAGATTTGCTTCTCGAGACTGCCCAGCCGGTCGATCATTTCCGCGACGGCCGTGGCACCTGCCTGCTGCTTTTGCTTTGCCTGCGCAAGCGCTCTTTCAGCCGTCCGGACTACGCCGTGCAGCAGCCTGCGGAGGTCGGCTTCAAGCCGGTTCCGGCTCTCTTCAATCCGATTCAGGACGTCGCTTTGCACCCGCATCGAGTTGGTTTCCAGCAATCGTTCCAGAAATAGCCGGGCCTGCTGCTCGATCCGCTCATGCGCTTTGGCCAGGCCCAGGACGACATCAGCCACCCACCGCAGAGGCGACGCGGGCTGTGACAATTCGATCAGCTCCGCGAAGGAAAATCGCGATTTCACCCGGAAGCCCGCTTCCGCGTCGAGGGCATGGGGCATCAGGGCAAGCTCCGCCATGCCACTTCGGGCGAGGTTGTCGAGGAGTTCGTTGCCGAGTCGGACGAAACGTGCAATGGCACGACGGTACTCCTGCTCGGCGCACTCCTGCTCGCTTCGCAGCCAGGGCATGACGTGGCGGCGCGCAATCTCCTGCGCCTCGTGCATCCGGCGGCGGCGGTACGACGGCCCAAAGCCGCCGGGCGCCTCATGCTTGAACTCCTTCATTGCTTTCGGCAGCACTGCCTCAAGAAACGCCCGATGACGTTCGGCCAGATTGCTGGAGATGCGTTGTTGCTCCGCAATCATCAGGAAGCCAACTTCGAGCAATGACTGCTCGGCGCGGGCCGCAGCGTCCTTGAGGTCCGCAATCCGGCGTTCTGATTCTTCGATTGGCCGCCGCAAGGCCTCGCGCTCTTCGTTGAGGATCGCAAGCAATTCCTCGCCCAGGCGCTCAAGCCCGCGCTCGCAAGCGGCGCTCACCAGTTGCCATCCGGAATTCCGCACCAGATCGCTGAGGGCTTCGCGCAGTCTGTGCCAGTCGCGCTCCGGTCCCCGGTTATCCAGGCGCTCGCTCGCGCTGACCTCGAAGATCGGCCCCGGGGCCCGCCCCAAACGGTTTTCCAAAAGGCCCAGCGCGAAGCGCCCCGCAGCCTCGCGCTCGGCCTCCGTGGTCCGATCCGCCTTGTTCAGCACAATCAGCAGGCTTTTAACCTGGGGCGCCAGGGCTTCGATCAATGCCAGTTCCTCACCCGCGAGCGGGGGATCCGCGCCCAGCACGATCAGGGCGGCATCGACGTGGGGAATGAAGGCGGTGGTGGTCGCGCTGTTTTCTACAAACACGGAACCAAGACCCGGAGTGTCCACCAGGCAAAGCCCCGGTTCCAGCAGATCGCTCGGCGCGAAGACTTCAAGGCCCACTACGCCTTTCGCATTGCGCGGATTGTGCTCCTCCGAGACGTAGTGATCGAGCGCGGCAATTTCGATTTCACGCCAGGAATCGTCGCGCAGCCTGACGCGGGCGCTCCATTGTTCCCCGTATCGGACAACGGTCGGCACCGCCGTCACCGGAACGAATCCCGTGGGGAGGACGTGTTCGCCGATCAGGGCATTGATCAGCGTAGACTTTCCGCGTTTAAACTGACCCAGGCAGGCCACGAAAAAGCGTCCTTCGGCGACACGAGCAGCCAGGTCACGAGCCTCATCGCGCACCTGATCGGCTTGAACGTGCTCAGCCAATTCCGCCAGGCGCAGCAGCAAGGAGGCCCGGTCTTTGCTGGTGCCGTAGCCGGACGGCAGCACCAAGTCAGGCTCTGAAGCCGGGGCGAGAATAGAGTCTCTCATGGTTCAACCGGCGTCGCAGTCCGCCTCTGTGGTCCCAGTGCGGAAACGACTCGCCACCGTTCTACTTCTTCCCGGATCGATAGAGAATCACGCGGACCTTCTCGAGCGTAATCAGGCCGCCGTCCACCATGGCGTCAAGCCGGGGCAAGATGCGCTCGATGCGCTCGGCGTCCTCCACGACTTCAATCACCACCGGCAGATCTTGAGAAAGGCGGAGAATGCTGTCGGTGTGGTAACGGCTCGAGGAGCCATAGCCGCCCACACCGCGCAGCACAGTCACCCCAGAGAAGCCTTCACGCCGGCAAAGTTCCACGATTGCCTGATAGAGCGGCTTGTGCTGCCAGCGGTCCGACTCGCCAATATGAATGCGCATCAGGGTGCGCTCACCTTCGAACTTCTGATGCTCCACAAAGCCTCCGTCAGAACCGATTCGCTTCAGTGCATACCGGTCTTTGAGTGATGCTGCAAGGCGCCCGGCATCCGCCCGCGACGGTGCCAGAAAACAAAAAACTCCTGGTCGCCCTATGGCGGTCAGGAGTCATCATCCGGCGCCGGCCGGAGGTTGAGGTTCAGGCGAACTCCATCGCCCTCCGATTGTCGAGTCCTGATTATAGCCGCGTCAACTTGCGCCTTACAAATGCCAATTCGGACTCAGAGTGGCACACACTCTCCGACCGTCGGAGTGACGAAGGCTTCGCCAGAGGCACACGAGGCGGGCGGCGCTAACGACAACGAGACTCGGCTAGACCTGACAGGGACGCTTGACCATGTGATCAAGCATTTCCCCTATCACGGTGGCCTCTTCATCCGGCCAGCCAATCCGATGCTCTTTCCTGGCTCGCTCTCTGGCGGCGATCTGTTCGTCTTCGAGGCTCTGGAATGCTTCACAATCGCAGTGCATGTGCTAATGCTCCTTTCTTCGCCCACCGCTTTTTATGGGAGATGCCTGATGATTGGGGAAGTCAGTGCCCGTAACGTAGTTCGCCCGCCTCGATCGCCACCTGGAGTTTATTCTGGTCGGGCGGCAGCGGGCAGGTGGCGTAAGGGGTGAACGCGCAGGGCGGATTGTAGGCCTTGTTGAAATCGAGCGTGACTTCGCCGTTTTCGGGCATCGGGGTGTTCAGGAACCTGCCCGGTGGATAGGTTTCCTTGCCAGAAGTGAGGTCTTTGAAGATGAAAAAGAGCGACCCGTCTTCGACCACCGGATCGAGCCGGTATTCCTGTCCATTCAGCGAGAAGACCACGTACCCGGGGCTCGGCTCCTGATCGACCTGCCCCAGGATGTTCGGCACGCTGATCGTCTTGGGCGGATTGTAGGGCACGAACTTCGCCTTGACGCAGTATTCCTCTTTGGGAGGGAAGTATTTGATTCCCGTGTACGCCTTGCGCAGGGGACTTTTCTTGTCCTTCAGGCGGATACCATAGCGTCCGCCGCGCTCGATCACGAACATCGTCAGGTCATCGAGGCGGACGATGTCCGCCGAGCCGGAGGAATCCGGCTTCAGCGCTGCCGATGTGGCCGCGGCGCCGTTAACCGTGACCGTCACGCCCGGGGCCGCCTGAAACGAAATCAGGCCGTCGTGCAGGTCGAACACACCGACCTTCGCCGGAGCCGAGCCGGCAGGCAAGGTCACCTCGCTCGACGGGTCGGCGCCCACGCTGTTCGCGCCATGCTTCAACCAGAACAGGCCTACCACGGTCAGCCAGCCGTCATCTGCGGTGAGAGCCGCTTCGCGGCGGCGACGCCACTCCTCGATCCCAGCGCGATAAGCTGCGTCGGGCGGCGGAACCAGGGCTGCAGCGAAAATGGCGAGGGGAATCAGCATCGTCAATCGTCCTCAGCTTATAACAACGAATTGGCGTCGGTTCAATTTTGTTTAGGGCGATCCTTCTTTCTCGGAAAGACCCTGTTGACCATCAGTTCCCAATCGGTCTCGCGCAACCAACTGTAAATCGCCTTGGCAATCCTGGCCACCACGGTGCCACGCTCCCGACGGCACTCGGTCACAGCAGCATCAAGGTTACGGTATGGGGCGACGCCTACTGCGGAACCTGTAAGAGCACGAAAATCGTGTTGGCCGAAGAGAGGTCTGCCACAACCAGATCAAGTCGGCCGTCACCGTTGAAGTCACCGGCGGCAATCCCATTGGAAGTGGTCCCGGCGGCGAAATCGATGGCGGGCAGGAATGTTCCATGACCGGTCCCGAGCAGAATGGAGACGGTGTTCGAGGTCTGGTTCGAGACCGCCATGTCGATCCTGCCATCGCCGTTGAAGTCGCCGAGTGCTACAAAGCTCGTACCGGTTCCAGCGGTGTAGTCGACGTTAGGTTGGAACGTCCCGTCACCATTGCCCAGCAAGACTGAGACTGTGTTGTTGGTGCCGGATGTCCCGGTTGTCGTAACAAGGTCGAGAATCCCGTCGCCATTGAAATCGGCTGCGGCCACCGTGTCGGGCAGTGGCCCTGTGGAATATTCCACGTGCTCTTGAAATGTTCCATTGCCGTTGCCCAGAAGAATCGAAACCAGGCCGGTCTCGCAAGTGGCACAATTCAGGTCGTTCAGCGCCACGTCGATGTTGCCATCG
>JASHQD010000058.1 GCA_030037755.1 Terriglobia bacterium | reverse complement strand
GCGCAGAAGCTGTACAGCATGGTCAGCGTACCGCTGGGGGTCAACTTGAAGACCGTGCCGCCGCCGTAGACTCCGCCGAGTTGGGTTGTCCCGTAAAAGTTGCCGTCGGTGGCCTGGATGAGACCCGCGAAAGGCTCCTCGCCGTCCGTACATTCGCTTAGCGCGCAGAAGCTGTACAGCATGGTCAGCGTACCGCTGGGAGTGATCTTGAAAACCGTGCCGCCGCCGTAGGCTCCGCCGAAGTGCGTTGTCCCGTAAAAGCTGCCGTCGGTGGCCTCGAGCAGGCTCGCGTAAGGCCAGTAGCCGTCCGCACAACCGCTTTGCGAGCAGAAGCTGTGCAGCGTGGTCAGCGTCCCGCCGGGCGTGATCTTGAAGACCGTGCCAGCACCGTTGGCCCCGCCATAGAGCGTCGTCCCGTAGAAGCTGCCATCGGTGGCCTGCACCAGGCCCGCGGTAGTAGGATGTGCGCCGTCCGCGCCGTCGAAGCTGTGCAGCGTGGTCAGCGTACCGCCGGAGGTGATCTTGAAGACCGTGCCGTAATTGCCGCTGCCTCCTGCGGAGGTTGTTCCGTAGAAGTTCCCGTCCGGCGCCTGGACCAGGGTCCCGCCGGGTTCTGTGCCGTCTGTGCAACCGCTTTGGGAGCAGAAGCTGTACAACGTGGTCAGCGTGCCGTTGGGGGTAATCTTGAAAACCGTCCCACAGCCACCGCTGGACCCGCAGTTGGCCCCGCCAAAGACCGTTGTCCCGTAGAAGTTGCCATTGGTGGCCTGGACCAAGCTCGCGAAGGGCCGGTAGCCGTCCGCGCAGTCGCTTTGCGCGCAGAAGCTGTAAAGCGTGGTCAGAGTACCGCTGGGCGTGATCTTGAAGACCGTCCCGGCGTACAGCGAGGCCCCGCCATTGGCCGTGGCCCCGTAGAAGTTGCCATCGGTGGCCTGCAGCAGCTTCGCGTAAGGGTAGTAGCCATCCGGGCAGCGACTTTGCGAGCAGAAACTGTAAAGCGTGGTGAAACTCTGCCCCGGCGCCATCGTCGCCGTTGCCAGGCAAAAGACAAAGGCGGCACAGGCTGCCTGCCGCCAGTTTGGCTCGCTCCAAGTAGCGTCTTCTTTTCCCATGACGCCCCCCATTTCCAGATCAGAAGCTGTGTCGAATATTACGCCAATCTGCGCGCAATCGCGTGTCGACGCTTCGTCAAACGCAAGGCTGCCGCCCCGGGTCCGACCGAAGCCGCGAGGAGGATGTTTCCCCGCCGCAGGGAAGCGGAACCGCGCGCTTGTAGCTGACCGCGTCAGCTACGGCAGGCGCCCGGAAGGCCATGGTGCTCGTCAACGTCCCGTACGGTGTTACACCTCGCTAAACCTGACGCCTGGCAACTGGGCCTGGCTCCTGGCCCCTAACCCCCGACGCCTTCGAGACTCAGCTGTCCGCAGGCGGCCATGATGTCCTGACCTCGCGAGATGCGGATGAATGCGGGCACGCCGCGCTCGCGGAGCACCTTCTGAAAGGAGTAAACGCGCTCCATAGGAGAAGGGCGATACGGAAGTGACGCGCCGCCGTTGTACGGAATCAGGTTCAGGCGCGACGGCAGCCGATCGACCAATGCCGCCACGCGCGTAGCGTCCGCGTCGGCATCGTTCACGCCGTCCAGCATCACATATTCGAACGTCAGCCGCTCTCGCGGTCGCAAGGGATACGCACGGCATGCTTCCATGAGCAGACGCAACGGGAACTTGCGATTGATCGGCATCAGCACGTCGCGCTGTTCGTCATTCGACGCGTTCAGCGAAATCGCGAGTTTCGGCCGGACGGCTTCACGCGCCAGATCGTAAATACGCGGCACGATTCCCGCCGTCGAGATCGTGATCCGCCGCAGCGGGATCGCGCAGGCTTCGGTATCTGCCAGAATGCCCACGGCGGTCATCACGGCCCGCAGATTCAGCAGCGGCTCGCCCTGCCCCATGAAAACGATGTTTATCCGCGGCGACGATTTCGCCTTGACGGCGGAGCGGCGTGCTTTGCCACCCCAAAGGCCGCGCTCGCGAGCGATCGCCAGAACCTGGCCCACGATTTCGCCCGGCGTGAGATTTCGGCGCGCGCCCAGCAGTCCGGTGAAGCAGAATGCACAACCCACGGCGCAACCGACCTGCGAGGAGATGCAGAGCGTGGTGCGCGGCTCTTCGACTTCGCTGTTAGCGCCGGGCTTTAGCCCCCGCATGCCGGCCTGAAGGCCGGCTCTACGATCGGATCGCAATTCCCTGCCCGACGGCGTCTCGACGGCCCGGCCGTTCCGCTCTTCCGCGCGCCAGGGCATGTAGACCGCCTCGACGGATTCCCCGTCTCCGAGGCCGAGCAGATAACGGACGGACCGGTCTCGCGACGTGATTTCGCGCAACACGGCGGGGTAGGCGATATCGTATCGTCCGGCCAGTTCGCGACGCATCGCGCGGTCGAGCGTCATGAACTCGTCGGCATCCTGCAGTAATTGCCGATAGATTCCCTGGTAAATCTGCCGGCCGCGATAGCGCGGCTGCCCGAGATCAAGCGCGACGTCTTCGAGCTCAGTGCGCGTCAGCCCGATCAGATTGGGACGAAACGTGGCCATGGCAGTTTCTTCAGCCGATCGTAACATGCGGCAAGTAGGGGCAGGTTGATCCCCGGGGGCGGTTCGTTTGCGCCAACCGGGATCGGCCGGCGCCGTAAAAGACTTCGCGGTTTGTCGGACTGGCTCCCAAGGCCTCTCCCGCGGCCGCGTCGATCGTACCGCCAGGACGCCGTGCCCACCGTGCTCAGGGCGCTCGGAAGAACCCGGCGCTTTGCCGCCGAGGCTGCGGTCCTGTCGACTTGAGGGCGTTCACCCGAGAGCCCAGAGACCCCGTAGTGGTAAATAGCGGAGATACAGCACCCTCTCGAATGAGCGGCAATCGAGCGGCCGGATCGGATCGCGTGTCGCTTATTGAACCGATGCTTAAAGGACGGTACCGCCGCGGTCGGAAGTCAAGCGGGCGCATCGCGCATTCTAAGATGTTACCGGCACGCGATCGTCGCGCAATTTGAGAATGTTACCCGCACGGAGACGCGTAACCTGCGTCAGCAATCAGGGAACCAGCTTAAACACTACGCCACAACCATGGTAATAGGAACACTGGCTGCCCTTGCCGCCTCCCAGCGTTGTGCCGTAGAGGTCCCCGGACTGATCCATGGTGAGGCCGTCGGGCAATTGGCCATCGCTTCCCGAGAAACTGTGAAGCACCGTTTTCTGGCCGGCCGTATCCAGCTCGAACACGGTACCGCAGCTGCCGTAGTAGCAGCCGGAGCCGGTGCCGCCGCCGAGCGTGACGCCATAAAGATTGCCCGCCGCGTCGATGACCAGGGAATTGGGATACTCGCCGTCGGAAGCGCTCGTGAAGTTGTGGAGTATGGTCAGATTGCCGGCCGTATCGAGCTTGAACACGATGCCGAAGCCTGAGCTGTCAAAACCCGAATAGGTTGTTCCGTAGAGGTTACCAGCGCTGTCCATCACCAGGTGACCTGTCGGATCGCTACTGCCGGCGCCGCCGGGGAAGCTGTAGAGCACGATGAGCGTGCCGGCCGTATCCAGCTCAAAGACGCATCCGAGGCCGTAAGTACCGCCGTCATAGGTCGTGCCGTACAGGTTACCGGCCGCATCGGCGACCAGGCCGCCCGGCATCTTGCCATCCGTCCCGTCCGTGAAGCTGTAGAGGACGGTCTCCTGGTTGGAGGCGTTGACTTTAAAAATCACTCCGCAACCGTAATAAACATAGCAGTACTCGATCCCGCCGCTCCAGGTTGTGCCGTAGAGATTGCCGGCCGCGTCCCGAAGCAGCGCGGCGTTGGGGTTACCTCCATCGCTCTTGCCGGTGAAAGCGTAGAGCACGCTCTGGTTCCCGGCGGCGTCCCGCTCGAATACCGTTCCGCAACCGTGGGCGCATCCTCCGCCCTCGGACATACCGCCGTTGAGGGTCGTCCCATAGAGATTGCCCGCCGAATCCAAAAGCAACCCACCCTCAGGCTCCAAGCCTTCTCCGCCGAGGTAACTGTGCAGTTGGGTTTCCGGGCCGGTGGGGTCGAGTTGAAACACCGTTCCGTAGTCGAACGAACCTCCCTCCTCAGTGACGCCGAAAAGATCCCCGGTTGCGTTCACGATGACGCCTGACGGGGGTTCAGCTCCATCGCGGCCGCCGGCAAATTCGTGAAGCACCGTGAAACTCTGGGCGCGGGCCGATGGCACCGCTCTGGCTACGACTCCGAGTGCAAGCAGGATCGCCAGCACTGGGGCGCCGCGCCGCCATCCCGTTGATTCTATCTGTGGAACCGAGCTCCTGAGTTGCGCTTTGCTCGCAATCATGGCTGCCTCCTTACTGGGAGGCCCAGGGCGCCGAGCGCCAGGCTGCCCAGGGATCCGTATCGCGGAGTATCCGAGGAATTGACGCGGGACGAGCTGCCATCGGGGGACTTGGCCGAGGAATCGGCAGGATCGTCCGAGGTTTCGCCAGCATTGATTGCCATGTTCGGAGTCGTTTCGTACGCGTACCCGGTCAGCGCAGCCGTAAAGTGATATTCCTGCCGCTCGACGCTGAGTCGCGCCCAACCGTAGTGGGTCTCTCCATTAACCTCGAACTTCAGTCCGAGATAGCGGCTGCGGACGTTCGCCCACGCACCATGGACGAAGCTTGTGCCGCCGGTGGTGAAGTGAGTAACGGAGAGCATCACTTCGCCGTTGTCGCCGCCGGCGATGAATTTCTGAGCCGACCCGATCGGTGCCCCTGACTCCAGCGCCGCAGCCTGATCCCTGCTGCCCAGAACTCCATTGCCCACAGCTGCGTCCGCCAGCAACTGGTTGTTGGACGCCCAATTCCCGTAGTTCCACTGTTGAATAAGAAAGTCGACGGTTCCGTCACCGGTGAGGTCGAGGTTGTAAACACCGTTTGCCCCAATCACCTGGCGGGCCGGTGTGTACACGACCTTGCCCTGAGCGGGTTGCGCCAGGGCCAGGACTCCGGCTCCTGCTGCTCCAGCAGCGAGAGCGTACATGTTGAGCCGTTTGTTCAGTGATTCGGAAACCTCAAAAGGCTTCCTTCGGCGGGGAGACTGCTTCATGATGCCCTCCTCGAAAAGCACGATCCACAATCTGGAGGCAGTTCAGAAAGTCGTCAGCGTCAGATACCAAGGTGAGCTTAGCACCTGCCAGCCCGAGGCGCAATCGACTGGTATGGCGGGCAGTGCGTCAACTGCCCGGTGAGACAAGAAGCCGGCCCAAGGCTCTGGCGCCGGTACCAGCAAGTACCCGCGGACACCGCGCCCGGCGATTGTCGCTACCCGACTCGATGCTCCGCGGTCTCTGTCCATTCTCGCTGGCGTCGCCGCCATATTTCGATGCCAGGCGCGCCCAGTGCCAGCAAGCCTAAAGTGGCGGACGGGGGAGGTTGGATGCGAGAGATCGCCGCGTCATCTTCCTGTCGTTGTCCGGCCTTGATGGGCTTCAGCGGAATGGTTTCGTAAGCGTACCCTGTAAGGAACCCTGTGATCGGTACACGCCCTTGCACTTTGAACTCAGCCCAACCGTAGTGAATCTCCCCGTTGATCTTGAACTTCAGGCCGACAAAGCCCGAACTCTGGCCGAGCCAGTTTCCGAAACAACTTCGGACAAAGTTATAGCAGCCAACCAATGCTGCGTCCGAACGAAAAGGGCTCTTAATGGAAGCGCCGTAAGGCAGACGGGCAGCTCCGGGGAAAAAGAAAATATTCGGCCCCGACGCAACGATCAGGTTGCCAGCCTTTCCTCCCCAAATAGTCGCCCAGCTCATGCCGGTGCTGGAGTCGCTCACGCCGACACGAAAATCCACGATCCCATCGTGGTTCAAGTCGATCAGTATGTCGTGGTATTGGCCAAATTGCTGGGAAGTGGACGTGTACACGATCGAGGCCATCGCCGGTTGGGAGGCCGCCAGCAGGCCGGCAGCGGTGGAACTGGCCATGGCGGAGTACGCCGCAAGGCGCTGCCGCAACTTCGGGCTTCGCAAGGGTGACGCGCGCCGCACACCCGATTCCTGGTTGGTCGTGTGAATTCTCATTTCCAGCTCCTCTCCATGATCGCGCGATCGTAGCCGGGCAATGCTCGAACGTGAGCACGACTCTAACACAGGGGTCTGAGGCGTACAATCTCGACCGGCAGCACGCCACTTGGAGGAGGCGATTCATCCTTGACATTCCTGCATCGCTCAATAATCCTAATCCGTCCGGACGGACCTTCGTCCGCCGCCCAACCGATGAGCCGTCGACCCGATCCCGTTCGCGCCGGGCGCCGCCGCGAGGCGCTGATCAAGGCGGGCTACGCCGAAATCCTCGACAAGGGCATCCCCAACCTTACCATTGACGGCGTGGTGGCGCGCGCCGCGACCAGCAAAGGCGGAGCGCTCTACTATTTCCGCACCCGCGACGACCTGCTCTTCGCGATTCTCGAGTGGCTGCTCGCCGAACTCAATCGTACGCTCGACGACATCGCGCGCAGCGACGCTCCGCCGCGCGCGCAACTGAGTTCCGAGATCGAAGTGCTGTTTCACAGCGCCGAGGTGAATCGCAAACTCTATCGCGTGCTGTTCGACTACGTGGCGCTGGCCTCGCGGACCGATCGCTACCGGGCGCTGCTCGACCAGTTCTTCGAGACGTGCAGCCGGCGCGACGCCGAGATGATCGAGGAGGGGATCCGGCGGCACGAGTTCCGCCGCGTGGATCCGGCCGCAGCCGCCAGCACTCTGCGCGCGCTCGTGGACGGCTACTGCATGCAGTGGCTCATGAGTCCTGAGGACGCGCCGCTTGAAGATTTCCGCGAGCGCTGCAAGGCGGTGTTCAGCAGTTATCTGCGGATCGTCTGACATCGTAGGATTGATGCGTTTTTTGGAAGGATGTTCCGGGCTCAGGGCGAGGCCGGCTGATGGTGTGGGCTGCTTTCGTTTCGAATTCCCACCCTGCGGCTTGGTCAAAAGCCGGGGCCTCTTGACTGTTGACTGTCAACTGAAACCATGATTCCACGCGCGGCTGAGACTCTGTACCTCGTTCTGCTTGTGGCCGGCGTCCCACTGATGAGCTGGCTCACGATGCGCGATCCGATGGTCCGAAACCTGCCGCGGCGGAGTCTGTACGCGTCGGCAGCGCTTTCGGAGTGGATCATCGCGGTTCCCGGTCTGGGCGCGGCAAAACTGGCCGGCCTCGGCGCGCGCGATCTCGGGCTCGGCGGCGTTTCACTCCCTGCGTTCGCCTGGTGGACGCTAGGGCTGGTGGCGATTTCTGCGGCGGCCCTTGGTCTGCTGCTTCAATTGGAGCAGCGGGGATTGTGGCCGGATGAACCGGAGTTGGTCTACCTGCTGATACCGCGTACAGCGGGGGAGAAAGCCTGGGCATTGGCGATGGTCGCTCCCACCGCGGCCCTGGTTGAGGAGTTCTTGTATCGCGGATATTTGCTGACGATTGTCACGCGCACGCTTCACTCGGCAGCCTGGGGATTGGGACTCTCGTCGGTCGTGTTTGGGCTGGCGCATTTGTATCAGCGTCCGAGTGGGGTTGTAAGGGCGGCGGCGCTTGGCGCGCTGCTGGCGTGGCCGGTGCTGCGCACCGGAAGCTTGTATCCTTCAATGGCGGCACATTTCCTGATCGACGCGGCCGCGTTAGGATGGCTCGGTCCGAGAATGCTGAGATTAGGGGCTAGCAGCTAAGGGCTAGGGGTGAGGGGTTAAGGAGGTCTCTGATGAGCCTGCGTTCAGCCGGACAAACGTCGCCGCGCGAGGAGGCCTGGCGCCACAGAAGAGACGGGGTGCGTTGCTTACTCCGGCTGATCTTCAGTGCAGGGCTGTTTTCGTGTCTGTTGTCCCAGCATGCCCACGCTCAATTCGGCGCCACGACGTCGGACGAGGCTGGCGCGCCTGCGAACCAGGTGATCGCCATCCGCGCCGGGCATCTATTCGACAGCCGAAACGGCAGCATGGCGGCTGACCAGGTGATCGTCGTCCGCGCCGACCGCATCCGCGAAGTCGGCCCGAGCGGAAGCGTGCAGATTCCCGCCGGCGCCCAGGTGATTGATCTGAGTCGCGCCACGGTGCTGCCTGGACTGATCGATGCGCACACGCACATCTTCCTGACCGGTGAGTCGCGCGGGCGCTACGAGGAACAGTTGCTCAAGGAATCGTGGCAGTACCGGACGATCGAAGCCGTGCTGAACGCCAAGCGCGACCTCATGGCCGGATTCACCTCGATGCGCGACTGTGAAACCGAAGGCGCGATGTACAGCGACGTGGATGTGAAGACGGCCATCCAGCGCGGCCTGATTCCCGGTCCGCGGCTGGAAGTCGCGACGCGCGCGATTTCCACCACCGGCGGATATCCGCTCGAGGGCTACTCGCCCGAGGTTACGGTGCCGACGGGTGTCCAGATCGTGGATGGCACGGACGAAGCGGCCAAAGCCGTCCGCGAGCAGATCAAGTACGGCGCGGACTTCATCAAGGTGTACGGGACGCATCATTTCCGCTTCACGCCGGACGGACGGCTGGTCAGCATCGCCACGTTCAACCTGCCGGAGCTGCAGGCGATCGTCAATGAGGCTCACAGCGAGGGCGTGAAGGTGGCGTGCCACGCCTACGGCGGTCCCGGACTCCACAACTGCATCGACGCGGGCGTGGACTCCATCGAGCACGGTCTCGATCTCGACGATTCCGCCATCGCCGAGATGAAGCGCCGCGGGACGTGGCTGGTGCCGACGCTGTATGTTTACGAGTTCGAGCCGGAGGAGGATCTCGCAGCCACCAACGGCAAGACCAGCCGCGCCCGCATTCACGAGGGGAGCTTCAAGAAAGCACTCGCGGCGCACCTGAAGATCGCTTTCGGGACCGACGTCGGACCGTTTCCTCACGGCACGCAGGCGAAAGAGTTTGAATACATGGTCCGATTCGGCATGACGCCCGCCGAGGCGATCCAGTGCGCCACCATGCGCGCCGCCGAGCTGATGAGCTGGGACGATCGTGTTGGGTCGATCGAAGCGGGCAAATACGCGGACGTGATTGCGGTCGAAGGCGATCCCCTGGGCGACGTCACCGAACTCGAGCGCGTGAAGTTCGTGATGAAGGGCGGCGACGTGTACCGGAACGATCTGAAATAGGGCGGGCACGCGAGAGTGCCCGTGAGAAAACGACGACGCGCTGTAGCGGCGGTGTCCTCACCGCCGGAAACCAGAACCGGTTTCCCTTGACGCGGCGGTGAGGACACCGCCGCTACAGCGCGTACAGCGCGATCTGGGCCGGCAGTTGGAAATCGCCATTCCCGATACGGTCGATACGAGATAGAATGACTTCGACAAGGAGCGCGACAGATGAAGAAGACTCTGGCAGGTGTGACGACGCTGGTAGCCGGAATGTGTTGGGTGGCGATGGCCGCGCAAAATCCCACGCCGAAAGCGGGAGCCGCGGCTGGCGGTAGCGTCGAACGCGGACGATATCTGGTGGAAAACGTGGCGATGTGCGGCGAATGTCATTCCCCGCGCGATGCCGAGGGGCAACTCGATCATTCGCGCTGGCTGCAGGGCGCACCGATGTGGTTTACGCCCACGGTGATGCAGCCCGACTGGGCGTTCCGGGCGCCGGCGCTCGCCGGATTGCCAAGCTTCACCGACTCGGACATGGAAATGATCCTCGAAAAGGGACTGCAGCCCGATGGCCGCGCCATTCGTCCTCCGATGCACGTGTTCCACATGAACGCCGAGGACACGGCGGCGATCATCGCTTACCTCAGGTCGCTGCCTCCCAACAAACAGCAGTAGTCGTAGCGGCGCTGCTGTAGCGGCGCTCTATGAGCGCCGAAAATCTTAAGAGTCTCGAAGCCGGCGCTCTATGAGCGCCGCTACAGGAAGGTGAAATCGAGGGCGCAATCGCGTTAGAATCGGGCTTATGGAAGAGCGTGACTTTTACGACGAATCCGAATCGCTGAAGCCTGCGGTCTTGAACTGCGACAAGTGCCATCAGAGCGATACCTACGAGGTACGCTGGGTGGTCCGCACCAAGAAGAAGGCGCTGCGCGGCGGCGGGAACGATCGCGATCGCGCCCGCTTCGCCAACGCCCGCTCCTACATGACCCGCCGTGATACGTTCCTCCAGTGCAAGAATCCGCGCTGCCGGAAGCAATTCGAGATTTCCGGGCTGCAACAGGTGGTTTTACTGTAGACCGTCCTTTCTCGGGGCCTTGACAACGCAAGGCGCGCTGTAATTTCTACTGACTCGCCAAAAATCCGTCCTCGCGTCTGTCTCCTCACCTCACCCCCGGTAAGCGTCTGACTCCCATGGGATTTTCTCCTGTGCCTCGCATTGGGCCAGCGAATTGCCCGTGTGGGTTGGACGCTGCTCTTGGACCAGGGACGGAAATCCCAAGCAGGGTCGAGAAAGATTGAGACTGGCCCCGGCCGGGACGTGAGCCGAACCCGCTCGCGCGTCCGGTCAAGTGTTGGTTGATCTGGTCGAATAATCGAGGAGGTATCGATGAAGCCAAGCACGAAGGATCAGGTGGAAGGCAAGTACCACGAGGTGAAAGGCCGTATCAAGGAAAAGGCCGGTAGAGCGACCAATAATCCGATCCGCGAAAGTGAAGGCACTGACGAGAAGCACAGGGGCAAGATCCAGAAGAAAATCGGTGAGGTTGAAAAAGTGATCGGCAGCTAGTTCGGGCTCCTTACGGACTTGAAGGTCGCCGTTCAAGGCGAGCGGAAAGAGGGGAACCCCAGTAAGTCAGACCTCGCTCCGGGTTCCCCTCCACCTGCGCCCTCACTCAAATCACAGCTGTTGGAGAAAACATATGAGAAAGCTTTACTTGAAGCTTTTGCTCGTTCCACTGGCCGTGACCGGAATTCTGCTCACGCTGACAGGCCGGAACGCCCTCGGGCAGGACACCTCTCAAAGCGCCAGGCAGGACATGAAGGCCGCCGGACGGAACAGTAAGCGGGCTGCGAAGGATACCGCGCGGGCCACAAAAAAGACGGCCAAGAAGGGCGTGCACGCGTCTGCGAAGGCGGTGGACAAAGGATCCAGGAAAGTCGAACGGAAGACCGCACCGCAGTCCTGAGAATGATTTCCGAGCTCTCCCGGAATGGTTCCCCTCTTGGCACGTGTGTTCGAAAAGAAGACAGTGACGTGTACCAACATTGCCTCGAAGTCGCCGGGTCGGTCATTCAAGCGCAATTTGCCTGAGCTGTGTTGGATCGGCCCTCAAAGCGAAGTGGCGGGGATCACGCGCCAGCCCTTCAAGAGACGCCCATCCTGCGGCGACCGTGTGCCTCACGGTGATGCTCCAGGGCCTGGCAACCGATAAAGCAGTCCCGCCAGGCCTGCTCAACTGCTGCCCTTCCAGGTGAATAGCTCGCGTTGGCCGCGCATTTCGGGGCGGTGTAACCTCGCCAGCGACAGTGTCTGCCCATTTCAAGGCGGTGCTGTCACTTGGGCAGTCCCAAGGGCTGCCCCTGATTCAAACTGACCCGCCACCTGTGACGTGCAACCCTTGACAGCCAGCGACGCGTCTCCTAGCATGATCATTCAGGTTCAGGTGTCAGGTGCCAGGTGTTATGCGCCAGGTGCCAGTTCTCAGGTATCAGGACGCCGGTTCTCGTCCGAAAGAGCGGCATCCCGCGGCGCCCGAGATCTGAAACCTGGCACCCGGCATCTGGCTCCTGCACCTGACGACGAGGTCAGCCGTGAGAATCGCAGTTCGATTCAAGGATGACGTTTCGGTTGTGGCGCTGAGCGGCAAGTTCGTAGCCGGCAGCGACGGTCCCTTCCTGCGGCAAAAGGTCCGGGACCTGATCGATGCCGGGACTCGCAAGTTCCTCTTCGACTTCACGGATGTCCCTTACATCGACTCCACCGGCCTCGGATTCCTGGCGGGCAGCCGCGAATTAGCCGCCGAACACCAGGCCCTGATCGTGTTGGCGGGAATCAATCCTCATGTGCACCGGATTCTGGACGGCGTGAAGCTCACCCAATTCTTTGAGCTCGTCCCGGACGAAGTCACGGGTCTCGAGCGGATCAAAGAACTCGCGGCACGGGTAAAGTCCGAGGCGGCCACGGAACCTGCCCGGGCTTCGCGCGCCCGCAAGCGCGCCGAGGATGCCGCGGAGTGAACTCCAGGCGTCGGGTATCTGCATCTCGATCGTAGGATTCGACCTCTTTTTTCTGGCAGGATATCTTGGATTACTTCGGTCTGGCCCTTTTGTTAACAGGCGCGAACTTGGAACCTGTTGACTCTTGACTGTCGACCGTCAACCGTTGACTGCAAAACCCTGAGACGATGAATGCGTCCTGACACGCTCGCTCTCGGCCTCCTCTGGTACATCGCCTTTCTTTTCTCGCTCTGTTGTCACGAGGGCGCTCACGCGCTCGCGGCCAGACTCGGCGGCGATCCCACGGCGTTCCTCGCCGGGTCAATGACACTGAATCCGATTCCGCACATCCGCCGCGAACCTTTCGGCACCGTGCTGGTGCCGGTCCTGTCCTATTTTCTGGCCGGCTGGATGATCGGCTGGGCCAGCGCGCCTTACAACCCCGCCTGGCAACGGCAATATCCGCGACGCGCCGCCTGGATGGCCCTTGCCGGCCCGGCCGCCAACTTTACGCTGGTGATTCTGTCCGCAGTGGCGATTCATATCGGCCTGGCGAACCACGCTTTCGTCCTGCCGGCACGCATCGGATTCACCAGTGTGGTCGATGCCGCCGCGCCTGCGTCGATCACCGGCGGTGTGGCCGCCCTGCTGAGCATCCTCTTTTCCCTCAACCTGCTGCTCGGGACCTTTAACCTGCTCCCGGTCCCGCCTTTGGACGGAACCAGCGCCATCGGAGTGATCCTGCCCGAAGGACTGGCCCGGCGCGTCGCCGATCTGGGCCGCAACCGTTCATTTGCATTGTTCGGATTGCTTCTGGCGTGGCTGCTCTTCGACTACATCTTCCGGCCAGTGTTCATCTTCGCGCTGAATCTGCTGTATCCGGGTGGAGGGTACGGGTAGGTGCCAGGTGCTAGGTGTTAGGTATTAGGCAGGGTGAGGGCATGGACCGCGAGCATCTTGGCGATTATCTTCACCACCCGTCGATGGCCAATGGCTCAGTGGCAGAACTCGAAACACATCTGCTAATCGCCCTGAGGCTCTCTCTCGTTGGCGAGGCGGATGTCTCGCACGCATTCGAGCTAACAGCGGAAGTGAGCAAGATGTTGGCAGGACTTACGAAAAGCCTACGACAGCGGGTCTCTGGCACCTAACACCTAACGCCTGGCACCTAAGCAAACTCCGCCTCGACCCGTTCCGGCAGGATCCCGGCTTCGAACCCGCGATCGAGCAGCAACTGCACGGCGCGGCGGCCGCGCTCCCCGTAATCGAGCGTCCAATCGTTCACATACATCGCGATAAACCGGTCCGCCGTCGACGAATCGAGCCCGCGCGAGAATTGCATGGCGTAGAGCAGCGCTTCCTCGCGATGATCCAGACCGTACTGGATGCTCTCCCGAAGCAGACGCGCCGTATCCCGGATCACCCGGGGACCCAGCGCCCGGCGGATCCCATTGCCTCCCAGCGGCAGCGGCAGTCCGGTCTCGGCCTGCCACCACTCCCCGAGATCCACCAGCTTGTTCAGTCCTTCCAGGCCGTACGTCAACTGGCCTTCGTGAATCACCACGCCGGCATCGGCGGCCCCGGAGACCACCGCGGGGATAATCTCATCAAAGGGCACCACCAGAGGCTCAAGATCGCGCTCGTAAAGCATGAGGGCCAGATATGCCGTGGTCATCTTGCCCGGCACGGCCACACGCTTTCCCCGAATCGACTCGGAAGCGGAAGCATGACTGACCACAATCGGACCATAGCCATCGCCGAAACTCGCGCCCGAAGGCAGCAAAATGTACGAACTCGCCAGGTAGGCGTAAGCGTGAAATGAGATCGCGGTGACGTCGTAGAACTCGGCGCGAGCCTTTTCATTCAAGGTCTGGATGTCCTCCAGAACGTGCGTAAACTTCAACTGCTCGTTCCGGATCTTGTTCGTTGCGAGCGCGTAGAACATGAAGGCGTCGTCAGCGTCGGGACTGTGGGCGAGCCTCAGATCCAGCACTTCGTTGGCGGCGCGCAAGGGTTTTTCAACGGGTGTTTTGACCATGGTCTTCAGTTGTCCGAGAGCTTGACCTCAGGCGTATGCTAGCACGGCGAAAGATGGCGCCACAATTAACTGAGCCGGTAACAATAAGATTTAGCAAGATGGACATCACCTTTCAGCGAGCATGCCCATCCTGCCAAGGCTCCGCTCGTCCGAGTTGCGCACCCACGAACACAACCAAAGAAACCGGGGCTTGATATCATACAGACTGAGAATCACGATGAAGACTCAGAGTGAAATCCTAGGACAGATCCGGGATCTGTCCTCACACGCATCGGATTCCCGGGAACTGCTGCAGGGCGTAGTGCAGTTGCTCGCCGCTGAGCGTCCCTACTATTCCTGGACCGGATTCTATCTCATGGACGGCGCGGACGCCCTGGTGCTCGGGCCGTACCACGGCAAGCCGTCGCCGCATACGCGCATCCCTCTGAACCAGGGCATCTGCGGCGCGGCCGCGAGCACGGGCGAGAGCGTGATCGTTGACGATGTCAACGCCGATCCGCGGTACCTCGCCTGCAGCCTGGAAACGCGCTCCGAAATTGTGGTGCCGATCAAGCGCGACGGCAAAGTGCTGGGCGAAATCGACGTCGACAGCGACCAGACAGCGGCGTTTTCCAGCGAGGATCAGCGGCTGCTCGAGGAAATCGCGGAAATTGTGGCGCGCCAGCTCTGAAAAGATCCCAACAGAGAGATCACGGAGTGCCTCAGCGGCCGCAACCCAAACGGTTAGAAGTGGCAAG
>JASHQD010000006.1 GCA_030037755.1 Terriglobia bacterium | reverse complement strand
GCCGCACGCGTCGGAAACCCGGATTGCGAGCGGTGCCTAAAAAGGTGCTTGACATTCAGGTCTGCTGGTGTGTATAATATAGTCAATAAATACATGATACCGACTCGATCAATTATCCTCGCGCGCTGTCACTCGACCCTTTCATCCAGCCTGACCAGCCGTTTTCGTCTCAAACGCCAAAGCCAACCAAAGCCATTATCCTTAAGTCCAGCGGAACCACCAGTTTATCCCGGAAATGGCCGCTGCCAAACCCACTTCGGTTATCTTAATTATTTTCAGCAGCTTAGGCCCGAAAAAAGGCCCGTTTTCAGCAAAAGGATAGTGGAAGGCCCTCGAACTCACCGCTTCGAGCGGTGTAACGGTTACGTCGCCGCGTCACTTGTTACATCGCCTCGTGGGCACACGAGAGTGCCGCAAGAGAAAACATGCCTACAATCGAAGCTGGAATGTGGCTTGGAATCAGCGGCTTGCCGGGAAATTCTTCGATCCGCTCGCCACGTAAGCTGATCCGTCGTAACCGGCTCGGGCATGGACACGGCATGAGAGGCGAGAGACAGGAGATGGGAGACGAGAAACCAGTGCCCGACGGAAGATGGCTGTAGCGAAGCTGTCCTCCGTCCGGATCGCGACACCCGAGTGCCGAATCTGACGCCGACATTTCGGCACCTCGATATTATGGCTGCTCCGGGGCTAAGGCTCCGTTTCCACCAGCGCCAACGACTGACCCGGAAGATCCAGCGTGACGCTCGCGCCGCGAGCACTCAAGGGCTGCTCCACCGGAGTTCCCATCTGCGCCGAGGCGCGCAGCTCGCGCTGCTGCTCGCGAGACGGAAAGTCGGGGCTTCCCATCTTCTCCCACGCCTCGAGCGACGATCCGTGGTTGCGGTCGAGGATCTGGAAGCGAACGTGACGCTGACTGCGCGCGAGCCCGCGAAGATCCAAGGTGATCTGTTCCGGCGAACCCTCGTCGCCGGGCGGCGCGTAGTTCCAGACCGCGACCGCCAACCTTCCGTCGGACGTGCGCGTGGCCAGCGCTTCATCCGAGTCGAGCGCGAGGCGCTCCACGCCCAGCTCGTGGAGCATTCGGAAGGCGTTGAACGACGCTTTGGGAATGTTGCCGGCCGCAATCAGGCCGAATCCGCCGTAGAAGGGCCGCTTCACCACGCCGCCTTCCTCGAAGACATCGGAGAACGTCCAGTAGGACATCATCTGGGTGAGGCCGTCACACTGCGCGATGTTGTGCGCGAGCCAGGGTCCCATGAAGGCCGCGTCGGTCACGTTCTGCTCGTTCATGTAGCTGGCGTTGTACTCGGAAAAGATCAACGGCAAACCGGGTCGCGGCGACGCCTTGATCTGGTCGTGCACTTTCTTGACGGCGCGATACACCATTTGGTCTCTCGGGATTTTCTCGCTGGTGCCGAAGACATCTTGAGAAGTGTCGTTGGCATAAACGTGCGTCGAGACGAAATCGACGGGCACATTTTCCTGCACGCAGTGCTGGATGAATCGATCGGCCCAGGCGGCCTGTGCGGTGGAAGGTCCGCCGACGCGGAAGCGAGGGTTAACGCGCTTGATGGCGCGCGCCGACACGTCGTAGAGCTGGTAATACGTGGATTCCTGGGGCTCGCCTGCCCAGAATCCGATGTTCGGCTCGTTCCACACCTCGAAGTACCATTGCGCCACTTCGTCGGCGCCGTAGCGCGCGACGAGGTGCCGCGTGAAGGCTTCGATCAGGTCACCCCAACGATCGTAATCGCGCGGCGGCGCTACGTTCGGCTTATACCAGAAAGGAAAGATGCTCTCCCTGGCAGCGAGCTTGTTCGGCATGAAGCTCAACTCAACAAACGGCCGAACGCCATTGTCGAGCAAGCCGTCGTAGATCTGGTCGACGTAGGAGAAGTTGTACACGGGTTTGCCGGAGCTGTCCTCGTCATACACTCCGGCTTCGTCGTGAAAAATCGCGTGAAAGCGGACGTATTCGAATCCGGTCGCTTGCTTCACGGTGCGCAGATCGCGCCGATAGCTGTCGCGCAAGGTGAGGATCGCGCGGCCGGATCCGAACATCTGCTCCCAAAAGTGGGGGAAAGCATGTGACGGCGCCTGGGCGTCGACGACGATCGTCTCCGGCCCGCCGGCCGGTGGTGGCAGCGGAACCGGTGATTGTTGAAGCGCAGCGCGCAACTCGGGGAAGGAGTGGCCGAGCGGGGAGCGTTGGCCTGCGCACAGAAGGAGCAACAGCGCGGCGAGAGTAAGCCGTGGGATCTTCCGGATTGCGGCGAGCTGGCCGCTGCTATTCTTGTAATGAGATTCCGCCTGAGTTCCGCCAGTGCGTGCTGCGTGTGAATTGTCCATGGCTTTCATCTTAATCTCCCGCTGTTTCATCGTCGTATACTGTGTCCTTTTATCACAGCTATCTAGGTACTTTTCCTTTGACTCCTCAGGGTTTTTCGGAGAGAATCCCCTTTGCCCGTCCTACCATTCGGAGCCAGGTCCGACCGGTTTTTGGGAAGGGACTCTGCCGAAAACTTCCGAAATCCTCGTATGGGTTTTCAAAACCAGAAGCCCCTTGTTGCTGCGCCCACGACTGACAACGGGGGAATTCTACCAATCCAAGGAGAATACCGTGATTCGAAAAACAGGTATAAGTCTGCTCGTCTTCGGGACGTTGCTGGGAGCAAGCCTGACTTGGGCCGCTCCGCAGTCCCTGCTGACGCGTCATACGCGTGACGCCGTGGCCAGCGGCCAGGCGCGCTTCCTCAATCGCATGCCTGCCAACCAGTTCATGCGCATCGACGTGGTTCTGCCGTTGCGCGATGAATCGGGGCTGCAGGATTATCTGGGACAGATCTATGATCCCCAGAGCCCCATTTACCATCAGTACCTGACGCCGCAAGATTTCACAAATATGTTCGGCCCGACTCAGGAGCAGTATGACGCCGTCGTCCAGTTTGCCAAGACGCACGGGCTCCAGGTAGTCGGCGGCTCTCGCGACTCCATGGACGTCCAGCTCAAGGGTTCGGTTGCGACGATCGAGAGCGCCTTCCATATAACCATGGGAATCTACCAGCACCCGACCGAAAACCGTACGTTCTATGCTCCTGACCGCGAACCCAGCGTGGACCTGCCCTTCCAACTGTGGCACGTTTCGGGTCTCGACAACTACTCGATTCCGCGTCCGCAGCTCGAGAAGAGGGACCTGAGCACGCATTCGCTGGCGACGACGGGATCCTGCCCTTCAAAGTCATTCTGCGGCAGCGATATGAGAGCCGCTTACTACGAGGGAACGTCGCTCACCGGATCCGGCCAGAACATCGGATTGCTGGAATACGCCGGATTCGATATCACGGACGTGAACACCTACTACACGAACGCGGGTCAGACGAGAAACTTCAACGTCACCGGCATCTCCACGGATGGCACGTCCGTGAACTGCGTCTACAGCCAGGGCTGCGATGATACCGAGCAGACCATCGATATCACTCAGGCGGGCGGCATGGCTCCCGACGTCACCACGATCTACATGTACGTCGGCTCCACCGACACCGCTATTCTGGGCGCCATGACCACGGACACTCCCTTGCCGCTGAACCTGAGCTGTTCATGGGGCTGGTCGCCGGCGGATCCCAACACGGACGATCCCTACTACGAGAAGATGGCGTCGCAGGGCCAGAGCTTCTTTGTCGCGGCCGGCGACAGCCGCAAGTGGACGAAGAGCAATTATCCCTACCCGGCGGAGGATGCCAATGTCATCACCGTCGGCGGCACTGACCTGACCACCCAGAGCGCCGGCGGCGCCTGGAAGTCGGAAACCGGCTGGGTTGACGGTGGCGGCGGGATTTCACCTGACAAAATCGCGATTCCCTCATGGCAGCTGCTCACGGGCGTGATCACCACGGCCAACAAGGGGTCCAAGACCTACCGGAACGGTCCAGACGTCACGGCAAACGCCAACTTTACGTTCTACGTCTGCGCCGATCAGACCACTTGCACGGCCAACGAGTACGGCGGCACGAGCTTCGCGGCGCCGATGTGGGCCGGATATCTGGCTCTGGCGAACCAGCAGGCGGCTACCAACCACGTTTCGGCGCCTGGATTCATTAACCCGACCATCTACCCGCTGGGTCTGGGATCGACTTACAGCAGCCTTTTCCACGACATCACCAGCGGCAACAATGGCTACCCGGCAACCAAGGGCTACGACCTGGACAGCGGCTGGGGCAGCCCGAACGGCAGCGCTCTGATCAATGACCTTGCGCCGTAACGGTCTCATATCTTGAGACTCGTCACGGTGTGAACCATTAGCGCGACAGGCGGGCGCGAACCTTTGAATGGAGGCTCGTCGCCCGCCGGCTCGCCAAAAGAACATCCCGCCTTCTCCCGCCCGTTGCCACAACCGATTTCGCTTCAGCCGCGTCTCGACAAGCCGGGCCGCGGCCGCCTCGCCATAGTGACGAGATTTTCGCGTGGTGCCGCAATGGCGCGGCGTGTCCAGTCTGGCCGTCTTATCAATGACACAAATTTTACAAACCACAGAAGTCCGCGTGACACCTGCGCTTGCGAGAGGTCCGACAATAGCCAGAGTTTCAGGTGAGAAGCACGAGGAGCCCGGTCCGGGAACGCGAGTGTCTTCCACAGAATTGCCAAGACTGCCGGAACTGGTGCCCCCAAGCCTCCTCCAGTTAACCGGCACAGAGGTCCTGCCGGGCAAGCTCCGAATCCGGTTGGATTCTCGAAGAGGCCTCCCGGGCAGTTTCGCTATCCGAGCGATCTGCCCCGGGACGCTTCTGTTCTGCTGGAACAAGCAGTTGCTGTAGCGGCGCTGTCCTCGGTGCCGAGGTGAGTGGCCATTTTCAAACCGGCGCTCTCTTTAGCACCGAAAGCGCAGCACGGTTCAGGCGGCGCTGAGGACAGCGCTGCTACAACCAATGCGGTCAGGCCGGTTCGTAGATAGGCTCGGCAGCGTCATGCACGTGCGTGGGGTCCGATTCCTGCTTGATGAGCCGGATCGGATAGATCCACTCCAGCAAAGGCGTGGTCATGAAAGTCGTCACCAGCGCCATCACTACCATCATGGAATAGAGAGCAGGCGAGATTACGCCGATATCCAACCCTACGTTGAGGATCACCAGTTCCATCAGGCCGCGAGCGTTCATCAGAGTGCCCAGCCCTCCAGCCTCTCTCCAGGTCGCCCCGGCTGCTCGGGCCGCAATCATCGATCCGCCCAGCTTGCCGGTGATAGCAACCAAAACGATCAAACCGCAGAAGATCCAGCCGCGGCCGCCCTGGATCATTTGCACGCTCGTCCGCAGACCCGTAAAAGCAAAGTAGAGGGGCAGGAGTATCACGACCGTTGTGGTTTCGAGCTTGTCAAGAATGTAGCGAACGAATTTCCGGTCCTTGGGCATGATCACGCCGGCCAGAAATGAGCCGAACAGCAGGTGCAGACCCAAGCGCTCGGTAGCAACCG
>JASHQD010000774.1 GCA_030037755.1 Terriglobia bacterium | reverse complement strand
ATCCGGCCGACCCTGGAACGGAACGAAATCGTGGTGAGCGACCGGTTCAACGATTGCAGTTTTGTATACCAAGGCTACGCGCGCGGACTCGGCACGCGCACCGTGCGGCTGCTCGACCGCGCTATCTGCGATTCGACGCAGCCCGATATTACGCTGGTGCTCGATCTCGATCCGAAGCTGGCGCTCAAACGCGCCTTGGGTCGCGACGCCAAAGCAGGCACGTCGCGCTTCGAAGCTGCGGGTCTCGAGTTTCAGCAGCGAGCGCGAGCCGGTTACCTCGCTCTGGCCCGCCGCGAACCCGAGCGCGTCCGCGTGATCGACGCGGCACGCCGTCCGCGCGACGTGGAGGCGGACATCGCGCGAATTGTGGATGAGGTGCTCGACAGGAGAAGGCTGAAGTGTGAAGTATGAAGTATGAAGTATGAAGGCTGAAATATGAAAACAGAATCAGTTTTGGCTTCAGCTTTCAGACTTCAGCCTTCAGACTTCAGCCTTCAGACTTCTAACTTGAACCATGGGCTTCGAAAGATTCATCGGAAATCCGTCCGCCGTCCAGACCGTCCGCGAGATGTTACACGCGGACCGTTTGCCCGGTGCGCTGCTCTTCACCGGTCCCGAAGGCGTGGGCAAAAAGACGCTGGCACTCATGCTGGCGCAAGCTGCGGTTTGCGAGCGTCTGAAGGACGACTTCTGTGGCGAGTGCCGGCATTGCCGCCGCGCTGCCGAGATGATCGCATCCGCTCAGGAAGACCTTGCGAAGCGGCGCGAGGCGAAGGACTCGGCGCGGCGGGTCGAAGGACTGGTCTACTTCGACCTGCAGGTGATCGCGCCGATTACGCGCTACATCCTGAGTGAACAAATCCGCGTGCTGCGGCAGGTGGCATATACGCGGCCGTTCGAGTTGCCTCGCCGCTTCTTCATCATCGATCAGGCGCAGGATATTCACTGGCAGGCGGTGGACCTGCTGCTGAAAGTCCTGGAAGAACCGCCCGAAACGACAACCTTCATCCTCGTGTGTCCCAATGCAGGGGAGCTGCGTTCCACCATCCGATCGCGCTGCCAGCGGCTGGCGTTCTCGCCCGTCGATGAAGAGCTGATTCTCGAGTTGATCAAAGATCGTACCAACGTTCCGGAACCGAAGCAGCGGCTGGTGGCCAGGCTTTCGCATGGCAGCGTGGGTCGGGCACTCGGATTCGATCTGCCCGCCTGCCTCGCGCGACGGGATGTCTGGCTGGAGTTCTTCCAAAGCCTGAGCGCCGGGCTTGGTCCACGCGCGCGCGCTCCGGATTGGCAGCAGTTGTTTGATTCCACGCGCAAGCTGAGCGGCGATCGCGACAGCTTCGATGACATGCTGGCCACCGGCACGGAGTTGCTGCGCGATTTGCTGCTGGTGCTCGAACGCGGTGAAGGCGCGCAGGTTTCGCACCTGGACCTGATTCCGCGCCTGAAGACCTGGGCATCGACGTTTGGATTCGCGGGCATCGTGGCGCTGAAGGAGGGGCTCGACGAAGCTCATCGGCTGCAGATTAGAAACGTGAATCAGCAGCTGGGCCTGGACTCGCTCGCGGTCGGCATGGTATCAAGCCGCCGCGACGCCGGGCAAACTGGTTTAACCAGATTGTAAACATACCGCACAAGATTGCGCTTGACTTGAAATATCAGTTGAAGGATATTGCCCGGTATCGCGATGCGTGCTAGATTAACTTCAGGTTTGATCTTCACAGAGTTTGTTGATCTGCCTGGGGAGTCGGCATAGATCCGATCCAATGCACAGAAAACCGGTTACGCATTTCTTTGAGAGACAGTCTCGGAGGCGGACCCGGCCTGAGGTACTCGCATGAAGGACGTTGTGAGCGTGAATCGTAAACTAATCCGGCCCAGCCTGTCGGAGATCCAGGAGCAGATGCAGGGCGGGCGCACGGGCCGCCGCAAGCCGACGCCCCCTGATCAGACGAACGCCGAGAGCTTTTATTACGTCAAGCAAATGCAGGCGCGCACGCCGATGGTGGTGGTGCTGGACACTGGAGAGACGATCCGCGGCGTGATTGAGTGGTACGACCGGAACTGCATCAAGGTGCATCGCAACGGCGAGCCCAATCTGCTCATCTTCAAGTCATGCATCCGCTATATCTACAAGCAGAGCGATGCCAAGAACGGGGCGGGAGAGAATTCACACGGAGAATGAACACTCTGTCGCGGAGGGCACGGCTGTGAGCAACACTTCCACTTCGGCTCTTGCCAGCCGCCACTGCGTTCCCTGCGAAGGCGGCGTGAAGCCGCTCGACCCACAGGCTATCGACTCACTCCAGGGGCAGGTTCCGGGCTGGGAGATTGTAAACGGACATCATCTGCGTAAGTCCTGGAAATTCCCGGATTTCAAGACTGCGCTAGCCTTCGTGAATCGCGTGGCTGAAGTCGCTGAATCGGAAGGGCATCATCCGGACATCACGGTTGGCTGGGGAAAGGTCGAGATTGCGCTGTGGACGCACGCGGCGGGCGGCCTGACCGAAAACGACTTTATTCTGGCAGTTCGAATCGATAGCCTCAAGCTTTAGGCTTGCTACTCCTGGTCCTCCTCAAGCTTTCTTCGGCCGATAAATATCGGTCGCAGTCCCGAAGAACACTTCCGCCGTTTCCATCACCGTCTCGGAAAGCGTGGGATGCGGATGGATGGTCAGGCTGATGTCAGAAGCAAGCGCCGCCATCTCCACCGCCAGCACGCCTTCGGCGATCAGCTCGCCGGAGCCTACACCGGTAATGCCTACTCCGAGTACGCGCTCGCTTTCGGGGTCGAGAATGAGCTTGGTGACGCCGTCCGTGCGATCCAACGTGGTCGCGCGTCCCGACGCTGCCCAGGGAAAGCGCGCCACCTTGATGGGGCGATTCTCCTTCGCGGCCTGAGTCTCCGTAAGGCCGCACCATGCCACTTCGGGATCGGTGAAGACTACAGCCGGAATCGCGCGCGGTTCAAACGCCACCTTGTGTCCGGCGATCGCCTCGACGGCGGTGCGTCCTTCGTGCGACGCCTTGTGCGCCAGCATCGGCTCGCCGGCCACATCGCCGACGGCATAGATTGAAGGTTCGGCGGTGCGGCGCTGAGGGTCGATTTGGATGAAGCCCTTCGCGTCTTTCTGCACGCGCGTCTTGTCGAGTCCGGCAATCGCCGAGTTCGGTTTGCGGCCGACGGAGACCAGCACCTTCTCATAGACTTGTTCGCCGCCCTCCGCGCCCGCGCCTTCGAACTTCACACTCAGACCGTTCTCCTCTTCTCTCATCTCCGCAACCTTGGTGTTGAGCATGACCTTTTTGAAGATCTTCTCGACACGTTTGCCGAGCGGCGCTACGAGATCGCGGTCGGCTCCGGGCAGCAGTCCGTCGAGCATTTCCACGACGGACACTTCGCTGCCGAGCGCCGCATACACGGTGCCAATCTCGAGCCCGATGTAGCCTCCACCGATCACCAGCAGCGTCTTCGGCACGTTTGCGATGTCGAGCGCGGACGTCGAGTCGAGGATGCGCTCGCTCTTCGGGAGACCCGGCAGCATCGCCGGGAGCGATCCCGTCGCGATGATCGCGTGCTCGAAGGTGAGGCGGCGTTCGGCCTTCGCGGTCTCGATGCTGACCGTGTTCGGGTCGACGAACGATGCGGTTCCGCGGATGTAGTCCACGTGGCGCTGCTTTGAGACCTGGCCCAGCCCGCCCGTCAGCTTGCTGACGACGCCCGTCTTCCACTCGCGCAGCTTGTCGATATCGATCTTAGGTGGCTGGAACTCGATTCCCCAGTGTGCTGCCTCGCGCGCTTCCGTCAGCACGCGCGCCGCGTGCAGCAGCGCTTTCGACGGAATGCAGCCGCGATAGAGGCAAACACCGCCGGGATTCACCTCCACGTCCACGAGCGCGACGCGCATTCCGAGATCGGCAGCGAGAAACGCAGCTGCGTAGCCTCCAGGTCCGCCTCCGATCACGACCAGTTGAGTTTTGTCTGCCTGCTCAGCCATGGTGAGTCCGTTGCCTCCTCGACGGGTATGCGCGCTTGTGCTGCTTTCGGGATTGAGGATCCGAGGAAAGTCTCAGCCCTCGAAAGGAATCAGGAACGGCTGTTCCAACGCCTCCGCGACCCAGCGCAGGAAGCGCGCCGCGTCGGCGCCATCGATCAACCGATGATCGTAGGACAGCGACAGCGGAAGCATCAGGCGCGGCTGGAACTGGCCGTCGACGTAAACCGGCTCGAGATTCGATCGCGACATGCCCAGGATCGCGACCTCAGGCCAGTTCACGATCGGCGTGAACGACGTGCCTCCGATGCCGCCCAGATTGCTGATGCTGAAGACGCCGCCTTCCATCTCCTCGGGCGCGAGCTTGCGATTGCGCGCCTTCTCGGCCACCTGCGCGAGTTCCACCGAAAGCTCGACGATGTTCTTCTTGTCCACATCGCGGATGACCGGCACCAGCAGCCCGCGGTCCGTGTCTACGGCGACGCCGATGTGGCGATATTTCTTGTAGATGATCTCCTCGCGCTCCGGATCGATACTGGCCGCGAACTGCGGAAACTTGTGCAGCGCCGAGGCGACGATCTTCAGGGCGATCGCCGTGATCGTCAGCTTGCCGCCTTGCCCTTCCACTCTCTTCGAATGCTGCTTCCGAAGACCCTCGATGTGCGTGATGTCGGCGCGATCATGCTGCGTCACCCGTGGAACCGTGACCCAGGCGTGAGCCAGGTGTGACGCTGTCGCGCGCCGCACGGCCCTCATCGATTCGCGCTCGACGGCGCCCCAACGCGAGAAATCCGGCATCGGTACGGACGCGCCAATCCGCACTCCGCCTGCCCGGCGCTCGGTGTTGAGGTTCCGGACATACGCCTTTACGTCTTCGGCCGAAATGCGTCCGCGAGGACCGCTGCCCGGCACTTGCGCAATATCCACCCCGAGTTCACGCGCCATGCGCCGCACGGAAGGCGCCGCGGGAACCAGGCGCTTCTCGCCCGTCGCGGTCGCAGGAACAGCTTCTCTCGCCGGAACCGCCGGGGCCGCAGAAGGCGCCTCTCGAACAGCAGGCGGAGGTACATCTGCTCGAGCGGCAGCCGCAGCCGGCGCCGTGGATACGGGCGGCGCCGCAGATGACTTCTCGGCCGCGGGCATTTTCGCCTTACCCGCCGCGCCGCCGGTTGCGCCGCCCTCGACCGTGAAGATCAATTGGCCGACTTTCACCTTGTCGCCGGCCTTCACGTGAATCTCTTTCACTCGCCCGTTGACCGAGGATGGCACTTCGAGCGTCGCCTTTTCGGTCTCGAGTTCCAATACCGGCTGCTCCTGGCTGATGACGTCTCCAACAGAGACCAGCACCTTGAGCAGATCGCCCTTCTCGACGTTCTCGCCAAGCTCTGGGAGTCTGAATTCCGAGGTTGCGCCCGCCGGCTGCACTCGCATCGGAGTTTCGGGCGCTTGCTGCGCCGGTTCAGCAGCCGCCGGATCCGCGCTCGCGGCAACCTCCGCGCCATTGACCTTCAGCTTGGACGGCTCGGGCCGCGAGCTTGGCGCAACCTGGGCGTCCGCCGCGGACCGTCCCGCGTCCTGCGTACCGTCGCTCACGGTGAGGATTACCTGACCGACTTTCACTTGTTCGCCGGGCTTGACGAGAATCGATTCCACTTTGCCGCCGACCGAAGAAGGCACTTCGAGCGTGGCCTTCTCCGTCTCAAGCTCGATGACGGACTGGTCTTTGCTGATAACGTCACCGACCGACACCAGCACCTTCACTAGGTCGCCCTTCGCGACGTTCTCTCCAAGCTCCGGCAGTCTGAATTCCGTCGACATGTCTCTCCAAACAGTGGTTAGTCGTCAGTTGTCAGTGGTTGTCAGTGGTCAGTTGCCCGTCCGATGCGTCGTTCATGGCCTTCGTCCCTGGTCCGTGACAATGTCCCTGGCCCCTGATCCCTGACCCCTACTACGACGTGACCGGATTCGGCTTCTCCGGGCTGATGTCCAGATCCTTCATCGCCTGCTGGACCACCTTGGCCTGCAGGTTGCCCTCGCGCGCGAGCGCCGCCAGCGTCGCCAGCGTGATGAAGCGCGAATCGACCTCGAAGAAGTTCCGCAGCGCAGCGCGACCGTCGCTGCGGCCGAATCCGTCGGTGCCGAGCGCGACCAGCGGACGCGGGCACCAGCGCGCGATCGAATCCGGCAGTGCCCTGATGTAGTCGCTGGCCGCCACCAGCACGCCAGGCGCATCGGCGAGGGAGGACGTCACATGCGGAACGCGCGGCTCCCCGTCCGGATGCAGCATATTCCAGCGCTCCGCGTCGTGCCCGTCGCGATAGAGTTGCTTGTAGCTGGTCACGCTCCACACATCCGCGGCCACGTTGTACTTCTCATCGAGCAACGCCTGCGCCTTCAGCGCCTCATTCAGGATCGAGCCGCTGCCGAAGAGTTGCGCACGCAGCTTGGCGCGCGGATGCGCCGACGCGCGGAAGCGGTAAAGCCCCTTGAGGATGCCTTCCTGCACGCCAGGCTCGTTGGGCATGGGCGGCTGCGCGTACGGCTCGTTCATGAGCGTCAAGTAGTAGAAGATGCTCTCGCCGTCGTGATACATGCGCTTGATGCCGTCGCGGATGATGACCGCGATTTCGTACGCGAACGCGGGATCGTACGCCATCAGATTCGGCACCGGATAGGCGAGCACGTGGCTGTTGCCGTCCTGGTGCTGCAGGCCCTCGCCGGCCAGCGTCGTCCGGCCGGCCGTGCCGCCCAGCAGGAAGCCGCGGCATCGCGAATCCGCCGCCGCCCAGATCAGATCGCCCACGCGTTGGAGTCCAAACATCGAGTAAAAGATGAAGAACGGAATAGTATTCACGCCGTGCGTCGCGTAAGCGGTGCCGGCGGCGATGAACGACGAGATGCTGCCCGCCTCCGTGATTCCCTCTTCGAGAATCTGCCCTTCCGTCGCTTCCTTGTAGTAAAGCAGCGTGTCGCGATCGACGGGCTCGTAGAGCTGGCCAACGTGCGAGTAGATGCCCACTTCGCGGAACAGCGATTCCATCCCGAACGTGCGCGCCTCGTCCGGAATAATCGGCACGATCAGCTTGCCCAGCATCGGATCGCGCAAAAACTTGCTCAGCAGCCGCACGAACGCCATTGTGGTCGAGACTTCCCGGTTGTCGGTGCCCTTGTAAAGCTCATCGAAAAGAGATTCCGCGGGCGGATCAAGCGGCTCGACGCGCACCGCGCGCGTGGGCACGTAGCCGCCGAGAGCCTTGCGGCGCTCACGCATATACTCGATCTCAGGGCTCGACTCCGAGGGCCGGTAGAACGGCGCACCCGCTACCTCCTCATCAGACATCGGGATGCCGAATCGGCTGCGGAATGACCGCAACTCAGCCTCGTTGAGCTTCTTCTGCTGGTGGGTGATGTTCTTGCCTTCGCCCGCCTCGCCGAGACCGTAACCCTTGGTGGTGCGCGCCAAGATCACCGTGGGAGCGCCTTTATGCTCCACAGCTGAGTTGTAGGCGGCATAGACCTTCTGCGGGTCATGACCGCCGAGCCGCATCTTGGCAAGTTGCTCGTCCGAGTAGTGCTTGACCATCTCGAGCAGCCCCGGATCGGTCCCGAAGAAGTGCTGGCGGATATACGCGCCCGAGGCGACGCTGAACTTCTGGCGTTCACCGTCCACCACCTGGCCCATCCGATCGGCAAGCAGCCCGTCACGGTCCTTGGCCAGCAGCGGATCCCAATCCGTGCCCCACAGGACCTTGATCACGTTCCAGCCTGCGCCGCGGAACACGCCCTCGAGTTCCTGCACGATGTTGCCGTTGCCGCGCACCGGACCGTCCAGCCGTTGCAGGTTGCAGCTAATCACGAAAATCAGATTGTCGAGCTTTTCGCGCGCCGCGAGCGACACCGCGCCCAGCGATTCCGGCTCGTCCATTTCGCCGTCCCCCAGGAACGCCCACACCTTGGGGTCGGAGTGGTTCTTCAGCTTGCGATCCTGCAGATAGCGCACAAATCGTGCGTGATAGATGGCCATGATGGGCGCGAGGCCCATCGAGACGGTGGGGTATTCCCAAAAATCGGGCATCAGCCAGGGATGCGGGTAGGACGAGAGTCCGCCGGAGGGACGCGTCTCGCGGCGGAAATTCTGCAGCCGCTCGAGCGAAAGCCGGCCTTCGAGAAAAGCGCGCGCATAAACGCCCGGCGCCGCATGGCCCTGGAAGTAGACCGAGTCGCCGTCATGATCCGGAGTCTTGCCGCGCAAAAAATGGTTAAACGCAACTTCGAAAAGCGTGGCTTGCGAGGCATAAGTGGAGATGTGACCTCCAATGCCGCTCTCTTCGCGATTCGCCCGCACCACCATCGCCATGGCATTCCAGCGAATCAGGCTCTTGATGCGTCGCTCAATCTCGCGGCTGCCCGGAAACGGCGGCTCCTGATCGGCAGGAATCGTGTTCAGGTAAGGAGTCGTGGCACGGTAAGGCAGGGTGACGCCGGCCTCGGCGGCGTGCAAGCGCAGCCGTTGCAGGATCTGGCCGGCGCGCTCGGTTCCGCCGTCGTTGTGGATGATGTAATCGAGCGACTCCAGCCACTCCTGGGTCTCGATATCCGAGGCTTGCGCCTGGAGAAGATCAGCCTCACTCATTTGTCTGCTTTCCTTTCGCCCCAAAGCCGCCGGATGATCTCAAACTGCGCGCGGTACCGCCTGAGGCAGAACACGTGTGACCTCCAACTTGGACGTGCGGAGACGAAAGGCTGGTTGGCTCGCTTCGTCCCGGGGAGGCAACCTCGAATGTGCTACTGAGGTTAACGGAGCACTGCCGGCAACTGCTTTGCAGATGTCAAACCCGATGATAGCACCCTTCCGCGGGCGGTGACAGTCGCCGGTTCTTGGTTGTCGGTTGCCGGTCGTGGTTGTGGATCGTTCGGCTTCGGTTGGACCGTAGATCGCGGATCGCTAGAACCACGAGCTACGATCGACGATTTACGAACCTCCAACCGAGAACCGACAATAGCGGACCACTGACAACGAACGCCTCCGCCATATCGCTCACCAGCACGTCCTCGAAGGTATTCTGCGCGACGAGTGCTTGGCGCGGACCCTTGAGAAATGGCTCGGAGGCGTGCCTTCACTGGCCCGGAAACCGTACCGGAGCTTGAGCTTTCAGTAGGTTTGAGCAACCAGGTTTCGGATCCGGCGGGCGGGTTCAAGAACTGCCGTGCGCCACCGGCAAGGCCCAGCGAATGACAGCTTTGGTGGTGGCTTCGTTCCCTAGGCGGCTTGGGGAATTCTAGCTTGTAGTAACGTCTTGCCTACTCGGCACGGAGAGCGTCGACCGGATTCACGTTTGCCGCGCGCACCGACGGGATGAGGCTTGCCACGACGGTCACCACTGCCAGGAGCACGGCGGCGCCGACGAGAGTTACCGGATCCCACGGCTTCAGGCCGAACAGCAGGGTGCTGGCTCCGCGAGTGGCGATCAGGGACAGCGCCGTTCCTGCCACCAAGCCGCCTGCCAGCATGACGCAGGCACTCTGGAGCATGCCAGCGACCACGCGGCCACGGGTCGCTCCGAGCGCCATCCGAATGCCGATCTCTCCGCGTCGCTGGGCCAGGAAGTACGAAAGGACTCCGTGCAGCCCGACGACAACGAGCAGCGCGGCGAGGACGCCAAAGAAACCCGACAGCCTTGCCATCATGCGATCGCCGACCAGACGGTCGAGAATGCCCTGCTGGAAATCGAAGAACTGCATTTGGATGCCGGGAAAGCTCTCTTCCAGCCTGCGTCGCACCGCCTGTTGCGCCGCTGCGGGATCGCCTGAAGCGATCAGCATCCCTGTCCACGGGGCTTGCGCTGTCACGGGCAGCTGGGCGGCGGGCACGAACGCCTGGGTGGGCGGCGGCTCGCGCAGGTCGCCATATTTCGTATCGGGAACCACACCGACGATCTCGTAGGTGCGTTCCGGATACTGCGGCTCAGGACGCACATGGACCTGAACCCCGAGCGGCGAGGCCGCACTGACATACCTCCGGACAAAGGCCTGGTTCACGATGAGCACCAAGGGGCTCATGTTGGTGTCGCTCTCAGTGAACTTACGTCCCTCGAGCAGCGGAATGCCCAGGGTCGCGAAGAAGGTTGGGCTGGCGTAGGTAAACCTGCTTTCGCCGTCGGCCGCTCCCACGTCGACGTGATGGCCCCAACTGCTGCCGCCCAGAGGAATATTCGTGGTCGCGGCGGCATTTTCGACGCCTGGAATGGAGCGCACGTCGTCCACCAGTTGCCGCTTGTACTCCGCGAGATTTTCGGGCTTAACATGCGCCGATCCAAACCCGAAAAACGCGACCGTAATGCCGCTCTCGCGTATTCCTGGATTCAGCGTCATCAAGTTGCGATAGCTGCGCACAAAGAGCAAAGCACCCACCAGAAGCACCATCGAGACGGCGACCTGGGCAATCACCAATCCACGCTGTACGGAGAATCCCTCGCGGTTGCCCACCACACCGCGTTCGCCAGATTTGAGTGACGCGAGCGGCTGCGCGCCGGTGCTGCGCAGAGCCGGGAACGTGCCGAAGACGATGCAAGTTGCGGCGGCGGCGGCGGCCGCGAACAGGAGCACCCGCCAGTCCGGCACGATGCTGAGATGAATCGTGCCCTGGCTGGTGTTAAGAGAGCTCACCAGAACCCGGCTGAGTGGTTGCGCGAGGGCAGCGCCGAGAGTTGCCCCGCAGGCCGCGAGCAGCGCGCTTTCCAGGAGGGTTTGGCGCATCAGGCGGCCGCGCGTAGCGCCCAGCGCCATGCGGACCGCGACCTCGCGGCTCTTCACGCTGGCCCGGGCCAGCATCAGGTTGGCAAGGTTGGCGCACGCAATCAAAAGCACCAGTCCGGTGATCCCGAGCAGAATATCGAGCGAGGAGTTGTATTGGTCGCGCAGCCAACTGACCCCGGCGCCGGCTGGATATGCCGCCAGGCGAAAGGCCTTGTAGGTCTTGAGAGCCTGGGAGCTGTAGCCTGTGGGCGCGGTCTTTTCGAAGAGGCCGGGGCTGAGCGAGCCGAAATAGTCGGACGCCTGCTTGAGATTCCATCCCGGCTTGAGGCGTCCCATCACGGAGTAGGTGAACTGTTCGGCGGGAGGATGCGGAGGCGCGCAGGTCGGATAGGCGAGGTCAAAGCGATCGCCCACGATCATGCCGAAGAAGGACGGCGGCGTGACGCCGAAAACCTGCACCGGTTTCCCCTCGACGACAAGGGTGGAGCCGCCGGTGATCGGTTGGCCTCCCATCTCTGATTCCCAGAAGGAGTAACTGACCACGACGCCGCTGGTCATCTGGCAGTTGGCGGTCACGTCCTGAGGTTCGATCAGGCGCCCCTGGAGAGGAGCGATGCCCAGCACGCTGAAGAAGTCTCCGCTGACTTCGAGCCCGTACGCCTGGTGGGACCGGTTAGAAGGACCGACATTAACACCGTTGGTGCGCCATGCAAAGATGCCCGAGAAGGGGTCATGATGCTCCTTGACCTCATACCACATGGGGACCGTGAAAGCGGCGAACAAACCGTCGGTGATTCCGAATCCGCGATTGCCTCCGGTGATTCGCAGCTCCGCTAATTCGGCTGGTCTCGAAACCGGAAGAGTGCGTAATCGCACCGCGTCGAGAAGCTCGAAGATTGCGGTGTTGGCGCCGACTCCGAGCGCGAGCGTCAGCAGGACGACCAGCGCGAAGCCCGGACTCTTGGCGAACACGCGCAAGGCGCCGCGCACGTCATACCAGAGATTCTCGAGCCCGAGCGCGGCATCCTCCTCGGAGACGCGCTCGCGCATCGCTCTGGGATTGCCAAAGCGCCGGCGCGCGTCGCGCTCCGCTTGTTCGCGGCTCATCCCGCGGGCCATGTCGTCGTCGACCGACATGGCCATGTGCTCGCGCAGCTCGGCGTCGATTTCATGCTCCACCCGCGCGCGCCGGCCGAGTGACAGAATTCTCCGCAACAGTGCCATGATTCCCCTCACGCAAAACGCAGAATCGCGTCGACGCCTTTGACCACTTGAGCCCAATTCTTTTCGCGGCTGGCAAGCTGCTCGCGGCCCGCGCGCGTGAGCGCGTACCACTTGGCCTGGCGCCCATAATCCGTTACCGCCCAGTTCGACCGCACCCAACCGTGCTGCTGCATGCGGTGTAATGCCGGGTAGAGGGAGCCCTCTTCGACGATGAGAATCTCGTCGCTTACGCGGCGGATGTGCATCAGGATGCCGTAGCCGTGCATGGATCCCAACTGCGAGAGAGTTTTAAGGATCAGGAGATCGAGCGCGCCCTGCAGGTCATTTTTTGCCATCAACGTTACCCTAGTCGTCGAGGTGAAGGAGAGCGTAACGCTGCCATACCCTAGATGTCAAGGGGAGGACGGCGAACTTTGCCGAAACGGGCCGAGCTCCCGGTTCTGGGGGTTAGCCCAGTAACCGTCACTCGCCTTTATGGCGGCGCCTTCGGGCAGCCTTGACACTACCGCCGCGGTGACTGACCATGAATTCGAAGCGCGATGGCGGATCCGATCACGTATCAGCTCGGCAAAATAGCGGTGACCCTGGGCACGGTGCTGGTAGTGATCGGGTTGCTGCTGATGGGGGTCACGCGGCTCGGATTCCTGCACTTCGGCCGCCTGCCCGGCGACGTCGCTTACAAGGGCAGGCACGTTTCATTCTATTTTCCGCTCGTCACGTGCCTCGTGCTCAGCGCCGTCATCACCGCAGTGATGTGGCTGATTTCCTATTTGAGGAAACCATGAGCCTTCAGCTCTCAGCACTCAGCCTTCAGCCGAGAAACATGGTTGAGAGCTGATGGCTGACGGCCGATAACTGATGGCTGAAAGCTTGCTATGGAACAAGCTCTTCTCGACTTTAAACCGCAGCGCAAGATCTTCACCGTCTCGGAGATCAGCGAAGAGATCCGCGCTCTGTTCGAGGAGCAATTCCCGGACGTATGGGTTACGGGCGAGATTTCGAATTTTCGTCCCGCGAGCTCCGGTCACCTGTACTTCACGCTGAAAGACTCCAAGGCCCAGCTCCGCGCTGTCTGTTTCCGCAGCCAGGCGCGATATCTGAAGTTCAAGCCGGCCGACGGGCTCTCGGTGATCGCGCGCGGACAGCTCAGCGTCTACGAGGCGCGCGGCGAATACCAGTTGATCGTCGAGCTTCTGGAGCCCGCGGGACTTGGTGCGCTGCAGCTCGCCTTCGACCAGCTCAAGGCGCGGCTGGCCGCTGAAGGCCTGTTCGATTCGGCCCGCAAGAAGCCGCTGCCGGTGCTGCCGCGGACGATCGGGATCGTGACCTCGCCGACCGGGGCGGTGATTCGCGACATTCTGCGGGTTCTGCGCCGCCGGTTTCGGAACATCAACGCGCTACTCTATCCCGTGCGCGTACAGGGCGAAGGCGCGGCGGCGGAGATCGCGGAGGGGATCCGGTGTATCAACCGCTGGCCCGGCGTGGACGTGCTGATCGTGGCGCGCGGCGGCGGATCGCTTGAGGACCTATGGGCGTTCAACGAGGAGAGTGTAGCGCGGGCGATCTCCGCTTCGCGAGTGCCTGTGGTTTCCGCCGTGGGCCATGAGACCGACTTCACCATCGCCGATTTTGTCGCTGACCTGCGCGCGCCGACGCCGTCGGCAGCGGCGGAACTGGTGGTTCGGCGCCGCTCCGATTTCGAATCCGAGGTCGAGAGCCGAGCGCGCCATCTCGGGCAATGCGTACGCTTGCGTCTTGCCGAAGCTCGGCATCGGCTCGGCGAAATGAGCGCGCATCGCGTGTTTCAAACGCTGGCAACGCGCATCGTGCAACGGGCGCAGCGCATCGACGAAGCTGCCGCGGCACTGAACGCGTCCATGGCGCGCCGGCTGGGCGCGGCGCGCCGTCAGTTGATGCAGATTGCGCCCGGACTGGTCCGCTACGACTTCGAGCGCTTCCTCGAGATCCGCCGCGGAACCGTTCGGGAGCGCGCGGGCTGTCTCGACGCGGCCATCGATCGCGCCCTGAGCGAGCAGCGGAATCGCCTCGCGCACGATCGGGCGTTGCTCGAGGAGCGGAATCCCATGGCGATTCTCAGGCGCGGATACTCGATCACGCGCGACGCCGCCGGACGCATCGTGCGTGACGCGAGGCAGGTCTCCGCGGGAAGCGAGATCTCAATCAGGCTTGCCAGCGGGGAGTTGGAAGCGGAAGTGAGGAACGCGAAGACGTGATGGGATCGAGGAACGCCGGGACGTGATGCGATTGTGCTCGGTGAATCGTCCGCCCGTTGCCCGAAGGGCAACACCCCGACTCGTTGCCCGGGGACAACACCTCGACTAGCCGAAGGCGCAAGCCTGCGGATGGGAGCGCCGAGAAACAATTCGGCCCCGAAAGTGCCGGACAGGGCACATGTTTGCCGGAAAGCAGCCTGCGGGGCTGATTGCACTGCTGTCACGTTTTCGGCCTCCTCTGTGGCCTCTGCGTTGAACCCGGTGCCGATTACAACTTGTATCCAAACCGTCGCAGCAGCTCTTTACGGCCCTTGATATCTTCCTCGGTCTCGATCCCCTTCGTCCTGGCGCCGTCAATCACGCCCAGAATCCCTCGACCCTGCTCGGTCTCCGCCACGATCACTTCCACGGGATTGGCTGTGGCGCAGTAGATCCCGCAGACTTCCGGCACGTTTTTGATGGTGTTCAGGATGTTGATCGGGAATCCGCCGTCAATGAAGATGATGAACGCGTGCCCGGTGCCGAGCGCGAGCGCATTGCGCTGTGCGAGCTCGATCAGGGCCGGATCGTTGCCGGCGTATCGCACCAGAGTCGCGCCCGAGGACTCGCAAAAGCCAATTCCGAACTTCATTCCCGGCACGGTCTGCACGATGGCTTCGTAGAGGTCCTCGACGGTCTTGATAAAGTGCGCTTGCCCGAGAATGAAATTGAGATCAGTCGGCTTGTCGATACGAACGATTTTGATCTCCATAACCTGCTCCCGCCCTTTCGAGTAGGGCCACCCTACGTCGAAGTCAGGCCACTCCCGCCCGGATTATTGCTCCCTTGCTAAAGGCCATGTAAACTGAACTCTGACGGAGCGTCTTTGGCGTGACCGTCAGGTTCGGAGTTCTAAGATGGCAAAAGTGAACGCGCCTGCAGCTCGTGATCTTGCTTCTCCGCCGGGCCACCTCTACGTGGTGGGTACCCCGATCGGCAACCTTGAGGATATCACCCTGCGAGCGCTGCGAGTGCTCAAAGAGGTCGATCTGGTGGCGTGTGAGGACACGCGGCGCACCCGTACCTTGCTCGATCACTATGGCATCACAACACCCACGATCAGCTACCACGAGCACAACGAATTCACGCGCGCGCCGGAATTGATGATCCGGATGGAGGAGGGCGAGGACATCGCGCTGGTTTCAGACGCGGGGATGCCGCTCGTCTCCGATCCCGGATTTCGCCTGGTCAAGTTGGCGGTACGGCATAACGTGACCGTGATTCCGGTGCCGGGGGCGTCTGCGCTGGTCGCGACGCTGGCCGCCGGCGGGCTTCCGGTGGAGGAATTCCGGTTTGTCGGTTTCCTGCCCGCGAAGCGCCTGGCGCGGCAGCGCTTCTTGCACGAATTGAAGGGTGAGCGCGCGCTGGTGTTTTACGAATCGCCCCAGCGCGCCGCCGAAACTCTGGAAGACGTACTCAAGGTTTTGGGAGATCGCCCGTTGGTCGTGGCTCGCGAGATCACCAAGCTGCACGAAGAGTTTCTGCGCGGCACCGTGTCGGAGGTTCTGGCGCGGCTCAAGGGCAAAGGGGTAAAGGGTGAAGTCACCATTCTGCTAGGCCCCCCCGAGAATGGCGTTGAGCGCTCGGGAGAGATCGTGTCGCGGTCGATCCAGGAGGAACTGGACGAATCGATGGCGCAGGGGCTCAGCGAAAAGGCGGCTCTAAAGCTGGTCGCGAAGACGCGCGGGCTCTCCAAAAGCGAGGCCTATCGCCAGTGGCAGAGTGAGAAGAGTAGTGGCGAGTGACAGGTGGCGAGTGGTTGTCAGTTGCTGGTTGCCGGTTGGCGGTTGCCGGTGATCAGTTCCCGGAAGTTCGTTTGGCTGTAGATCGTAGATGGTCGTTCGTAGATCGTGAACGCGCGTCAACGATCCAGAACCTACGAATCGAAGGGACAAACAGAAACCAACAACCAGCGACCGGCCGACAGCCGCCAACCAACGACTGACCACTGACAACTGACTTCAAATGCTGTTCGAACAACTGCAAATCCGAGATGTCCTAGTGTGTCCGGCCCAGATTCTGGCGCCGATGGCCGGCATTACGGATACGGTCTTTCGCCGATTCATCAAGCGGCTGGGCGGCTGCGGTCTGATCATGACGGAGTTCGTCTCGAGCGAGGGGATGCTGCGGCAGAATCTCAAGTCGAAGCGCTTCCTCTACTACACGGGGGAGGAGCGGCCGATCACGGCGCAGATTTTCGGCGCCGACGCGGACCGGCTGGCGGAAGCCGCGGCGATGATCGAAGATCTGGGCTTCAACCTGATCGATCTGAACCTCGGCTGCCCCGCGAAGAAAGTGGTCAAGTGCGGCGGCTCGGGACTCCTGCGCGATCTGCCGAATCTGGAGACGATCCTGCGCCAGATTCGCGCCGCGGTGACAATTCCCTTCACCATCAAGATCCGCATCGGCTGGAGTGACGACGAGATTGTGGCGGTGCCGGTGGCGCGCATGGCGGAGGATTGCGGGGTGGAAGCGATCGCCGTCCACGGGCGCACGCGCGTTCAGGGCTTCAGCGGGCGCGCGCGTTGGGATGTGATCGGTGAGGTCAAGCAGGCGGTGCGGATTCCGGTGATCGGCAACGGCGACGTTATGAATCCGCGCGATGCCGAAGCGCTGGCCGCAGCCACGGGCTGCGACGCGGTGATGATCGGCCGTGCCGCGCCCACCAATCCGTGGATATTCCGCCAGATGGCGGATTACTTCGCCAGCGGCAGCTATCGCGAGCCGACGGAAGCGGATCGTTACGCGCTTATCCGCGAATACTACGCGATGCTCGTGGCCGAAGACATTCCGGGATCGATCGGCAAGATGAAACAGTTCGCGAGCTGGTTTACGCATGGCGTGCGCAACGGCGCCGAGTTGCGTCATCGCGTGCAAAGCGCGAACACGCCGCGCGAGGTTCTGGATCGCGTCGACGATTTCTTCAGCACGCCGCAAACAGTGCCATGCGAGCCGGCCACAGAGCAACTCGTAGCAGCCGAATCGGACACTTGTGCCTGACGCCAGAATTCAACCGGACCGCCTATGACGCCGGCGGCCGATTGTCAGGCAAAACATCGGCGGCGTTGGCGATCGCGAATCGCATCTGACCTTCGGCCACAACCGCCCCGTCGCGATAGATCGTTCCCTTCAGCTCGCCAAAGGTCTCGCGCAATCGAATCACCTCGGCCTCGACGTGAACCGTCTCGCCCGGGAACACCGGCTCGATCATGCGCGCCGACGGTATCTGCAGAATCATGGCGATCTTGCCGCGCATTTCGGGCCGTTCGAGCACCAGCACGGCGCCAAGCTGCGTCACCAGTTCCAGCATGATCGCGGTGGGAACAACGGGCATGCCCGGGAAATGCCCCTGGACCGGCTGATCGTCGACACTGAAATGCTTCACGCCCGCGATTCGCACGCCGGGTACAAGCTCCGTCACCTGATCGACGAGCAGAAACGGATAGCGATGCGGCAGGATGCGCTCGACGGCCGCGTGCGGCAGGATCGTCTCAGGACCAGGCTCGCTCATTCTTTGAACTCCTGAATCACAGCAGGCTTGGATCGATGGATTCCGCGCGCTCGGCCGGATCGCTGGCTTGGCGATTTTCTGCAACTGCGGACGATGAGCCGTTGCCCGGAAGCGGCGGCGCACTCCGGGCGTCAGCGAGCACGTACGCGCGCAAGCGCTCGGGCGAGCTTTGGAAGAAGTTGCGAGTCAGGCGGCCGACGGCGTGCTCCCGGGCAGTCTGCTCGCTGACTTGGGGCCGGTAGACAAAAGCTCGTCCGCGCTTCTGGCGCGCGACCAGGTCCTTCTTCGACAGGTAATCCATGACTGTGGTCACGGTGGTGTAAGCGAGCGCGCGCTCGGGCATCAGCCGGGCACGAATCTCGTGGACCGTGCCTTCGCCGAGCGCCCACAAAGCCCGCATGCAATCGAGCTCGAGCGGCGGCAAGTCCAGCGGATGGTTGCGGGTCTTTCGCGGCATATCGAATCACAGCGGCAGATCGCCCTGCGCCGGCGGCGGTTCGGGCTCATCGCGCGGGCCCGGAGATCCGCTCGCAGCCGGTTCGCTGTCCTCACCGAGCATGGCTTTCAGTAACTCGCGTCCCAACGCGCGATTCCGCGTGGTCCAGTCTCCGGGACGCGCGCCTTCGGCAGCGTACTGCGCGCGCATGCTTTCGAGCTTCGAGTCGAGATCGTCAAGATAATGGACCACGAGGGCCTCGGGAAAGAGCGGCTCCTTCGGCGAACCGAATTCCAGTTTACCGTGATGAGCCAGAATGATGTGCTCGATTCTGTCCCGCAGGGCTGGAGGAAACCCCGGAATCTGCCGGATCTTCTCGCGCACCATCTCCAGGCCGAGAAAAATATGGCCGAGCAACTGGCCTCGCGTGGAGTAGCGAAAAGCCGCGTCGTACTGCAGTTCTTCGATCTTCCCGAGATCGTGGAGAATCAGCCCGGCGAGCACCAACTCGCGGTTCAAGACCGGGTAATGGTCCGAGACCAGGTCGGCAATCCCGGCCAGGGAACTCACGTGATCGAGCAGACCGCCAAGATAGGCGTGATGATAGAGCGTCGCCGCCGGAGCCAGCTTGTAACGGCGCGCGATTTCGGGATCCTCGAGGACGGCGAGCAGAAGCTGCCGGATATAGCCTTCCGGCATCCGGCACACTCGTGCGACCAGCGAGGCGAAAAGCTGCTCGGAATCGTGGGGAGTGCGCGGCAGGTAATCGCGGAGGTCGAACGGCCCGGCGTAGCGGGCGATGCTTCCCAGCCGGAGCTGCAGGCCATCCTGATACTGTTCTGCCTGCGCCTTGACGAGGACCAAGTCGTCGATTTCGAAGTCAAACGCGACGCCGTCCGCGTCCCAATAACGGCTCGGGATGCTTCCGGTCGAGTCCTGCAGGCGCACGTCGAGATAGCTGCGGCCGGACCGGCCCTTTTTCAACTCTTTGCTTTGGACGAGAAAAGTGGCGTGAATGAGCGATCCCGGCTTGAGATCGGCGACAAAGCTGTCCTTCATTCATCAATGTCCACAGGCGAGACGGACTCGCCCTTCACCGCGCCGGTATCGATGTAGCCGGGAGCAAGCTGGATGTAACTCTGCGTCCGCAGCTCGCTCAGGTACTTGCGCATCGCACCCTGCATCTGCTGGTTGTAAAGCTCCTCGTTGATGTGCTGCTCGACCTCTTCGAACTTCGGCGTGCCGGCGCTGCGCACTTCGAGCACCCGCAGGATCAGATACCCGGAACTGACCCTGATGACATCCGAGTAGTCGTTCACATCCAGCTTGGCGATCGCATCGGCCACAACCGGCGCCATCGTGCCCTCTTTGACGAATCCAATGTCGCCCATCGTGCCGTTTTCTGTATCGTCCGAGTATTTCTTCACCACGTCTTCCCATTTCGCGCCGCCCTTCAGCTCCGCGATCGCATCCTGGGCGCGCTTTTCCGCGTCGGCCTGCGGACGCTTGTCATTCATGCCGACAAGAATCTCGCCCAGGCGTTTGCCGGCGGGAGAATTGAACTCCTCGCGATGCGCGTCGAAGTACTTGCGGCAGTCTTCGCGGGTTATGGTGATGCGCGAGCCGACCTCGCGCTCGATCACCTGCTGCACCAGAATCTGCCGCCGGATGCGGTCCTGAAAGTCTTCCCAGACCATGCCTTGTTTTTCGACTTCTTTTTCCAGGTCCTGCAGGCTGTCGAGGTGGTTGGCCTGGCGAATCTGATCGAGTTGCTTGATGATGTCGGTCTCGACGTTGATGTTCTCGTCTTTGGCTTTTTGAACCAGCAGATCCTCGTCGATCATCGAGCGTAACAGGTCCGCGCTCTGCTGGCGCACGCGGGTCTCGAGCTCGGCGCCGGAGTACTTTTCGCCGAGGTCTGTCCGCAGTTTCTGCTGCTCGCGCTCGAACTGCATCTGCGTGATGATTTCATTATTCACGCGACAGATGACGCGGTTGATGATCTTGGGTGCGGCGGGCGCGGGCATTGATCCGAGCATAATCCCGGCAAGGATGGCGGCGAATGACGCGGCTGGTTTTCTCATTTTCAGATCTTCCTTCGCTGACTGCGGCCCCGGGCCGCTTCGTTCTGATTCTAGTTCGAAGCGCGAAGCTCATGCAAGGTTGCGTCCAACTCCGCCAGCAGCGCCGAGTCCTGGGCGCGCGCGTGGAACTTGAGCGAGCCGTCCGGACGCAGCACCGCCTCGCGATGCCGGCGCATGAACTGCCGCAACTTGTCCGTATCGACCGGCGACAAGGTATGAAAGCGAATCCATACTTCGTCGCCCTTGCGCTCGATCGATTGCACCCGCAGTTGCTCGGCTGCGGACTTGAGCACCGCGTAGCCCAGCAGGGTCGTCACCGGCGCAGGCAGGAGGCCGTAACGATCTGCCAGTTCCGCCTCCAGGTCCGCGCGCTCGGCTTCGTTGGCCAGGCCCGAAATGCGCTTGTACATGCGCAGCCGCTGCATCTCGTCGGCAATGTAGCTGTCGGGAATCTTGATGTCCAATCCGAGGTTGAGAGTGGTGTGCACCTCGGGCGCCGGAGCATTGCCCTTCAGTTCCTCCACGGTCTGCTCCAGCATCTTCAGATAGAGATCGAGCCCGATCGCATTAAGATGACCCGACTGTTCGGCGCCGAGAACGTTCCCGGCACCGCGCAGTTCCAGATCGAGCGCGGCCAGGCGGAATCCGGCGCCGAGATCGGAAAACTCCTTGAGCGCCGCCAGCCGCCGCCGGGCGATCGGCGTGAGCGAATCCTCGGCCGGAATCAGCAGATAGGCGTAGGCGCGGCGGTCAGAGCGTCCCACGCGACCGCGCAACTGGTAGAGATCGGCAAGGCCGAAGCGCTCGGCATGATTCACAATCAGCGTGTTGGCGCGCGGGATGTCGAGGCCGTTCTCGACGATCGTGGTCGAAACGAACACGTCGTAGCCGTATTCGATGAACTTCAGCATCACGCGCTCGAGCTCTTTTTCGCCCATCTGCCCATGCCCGACGCCGATACGCGCGGTGGGCACCAGGCGCTGGATCAGGGCCGCGATGGCAAAGATCGACTCCACGCGATTGTGCACAAAGTAGACCTGCCCTTCGCGCGACATCTCCTGCAGGATCGCCGACTGCACCACGGCGTCATTGAAGGGCGCCACCGTGGTCTGGATCGCCAGCCGCCCGCGCGGAGGCGTCTCGATCACCGACAGGTCGCGCAATCCGCCCAGCGACATGTGCAGCGTGCGCGGAATCGGCGTCGCGCTCATGGTCAGGACGTCCACATTGGCGCGCAGTTTTTTGAGCTTCTCCTTGGCGGCCACACCGAAGCGCTGCTCTTCGTCCACAATCAGCAGTCCGAGATTATGAAATGCCACGTCTTTCGAAAGCAGGCGATGCGTGCCGATCACGATGTCCACTTTGCCGGCCTGCACCTCAGCCACTACCGACTTCTGCTCCGAGGGCGCCCGGAAACGGCTCAGCATCTCGATGCGGACAGGGAACGAAGCCATGCGCTTGCGGAAGGTGCTGGTGTGCTGGAAGGCCAGCACCGTTGTGGGCGTCAGCACGGCCACCTGGCGGCCGTCCTGCAAGACCTTGAACGCCGCGCGCATCGCAAGCTCGGTCTTGCCGTAGCCCACGTCGCCGCACAGCAGGCGGTCCATCGGCTCGGCCGTTTCGAGGTCGCGCTTGATTTCGACCAGGGCGCGCAACTGGTCCGGCGTCTCCTCAAACTCGAATGCCTCCTCGAATTCCTTCTGCCAGGGGGTATCGGGGCTATAGGCGACTCCGCCGCTGGTCTTGCGCTGCGCATAGAGCTGAAGCAACTCCTGAGCCATGTCGCGCAGCGCCTTCTTGACGCGCGTCTTGGTGCGCTCCCACGTCACGCCGCCCAGGCGATCGAGCGTGGGTTTTACGCCGTCGCCGCCGGAACGGTATTTCTCCACTAGGTCAAGCCGCTCCAGAGGGACGTAGAGCTTGGCGTCGTCCTGGTAAGTCAGCAGCATGAAATCGCGCGACTTGCCTTCCACCTCGAGCTGGCGCAGGCCTTGATAGACCGCGATCCCGTGGTCGACGTGCACCACGTAATCGCCCACCTTCAGGTCGCTCAGGTCGGAAATGAAAGTCGAGATGACGCTCGACTTGTCGCGGCGGCCCGGGCGTCCCCAATCGAATCCGCCGAAAACGTCGCTCTCGCTCTCAATCAGCAGTTTCAGGTCCGGAAAGTAGACGCCTTCATCGACATCCCCGCGCGCGATGAGCAGGGGCAGCCTGCCTTCGGAGCTTTGGGCTTCGCTGAGCGGAGCGGAGGCGCCCAACCGGCCGGTGGCGTCCGCATAGGGCACCTTGTAGTCGCCCAGAATCTCGTGCAGGCGCTCTGCTCTGCCCGACGCCGCTAGCGCCAGGATCGCGCTCTCGCCGGCATTGACGCGGTTTCGCACGTCGTCCGTCCAGGCTTTGAGCGAGCCCTGATAGCGCGGCGCGGGCTGTGAATTGAGCTGGACCTCCGTGCTTTGCCCAGAGAGACTTCCTGGCGGAGCATCGCCGTTGTGCTCGACGTCCGCCGCAGGCTCCGCCGGTGCAGCTTGCACTTCTGAGTCACCGTCTGGACCCGTGTCAGAGAGCGCCGGGATGAACCCGACCCCCAGCTCTTTCAGTCCGAGCCGCGGGCCGGAATCACCCGAAGCCCTGAACTCAGGCTCAGTCAGGAAGACGTCCTCCGGACGAGGGCGCGGCGGGCTCATATCGCGAACGCTATCGAAACCCGCGGCCCAGTCTTGCTCGAGCGCGATCAAATCGCGCTCGCGGTCGAGAGGCTCATCCCAGACCACGGCCGGAATCGACGTCCCGCTGTGTCGCGGGTCGCCGCCTTCGTTGGATTGCGCCAGCAGGGCAGCCAAAGTGTTCGGACGTGGCTCCGCCAGTGAAGCGAAGAATTCCCATCCCGGAAAGGGCACGGAATACTCAGCAGCCCATGCCGGTTCGCCTGCGGACTCCTCGCGCGCTGCGAGCTTCCGAATCAGAATCTGAAATAAGCCGGGCGAACGCTTCACTTCGCACAACGGCAGGATGAGAGCGGACGTAATGGCCCGACGCGACCGTTGGCTGCTCGCGTCAAATTCGCGCAGCGACTCGATTTCATCTCCGAAGAACTCGATCCGAACCGGCCACTCGGATTCCGGCGGAAAGACGTCCACAATGCCGCCGCGGACCGAGAACTGACCGGGCGCCGCGACAGGCTCCGTCGATTCGTAACCAATGCCCACCAGGTGCTCGGCGAAATCCGCAAGGCTAACTTCATCGCCGGCCTTGAGTTCGAGCGCAAGGGAACGGTAGTAGGAGGCATCGGAAAGCCGCCCGAGAGCCACGGCTAAAGGCGCGACCACCACGCGCGTGCGTCCGCGAGCGATGTTCCACAGGGCCAGAGCTCGCTGCTCCAGAATCTCGGGGTGGGGCGACCGTCCCTGATAAGGCGAGCAGTCAAACGCCGGGAGCGCCGCGATGGTTCCGGGCTTGCCACCCAGCCAGCTCAGAAAAGTCGCCGCGGCGCGGGCAAGCCGGTCCGCCGATTCGTTGTCGCGCGTAAGGACCAGTAGGGGCCGCTTCGCATCCAGAGCAACTGCCCCCAGGACGAAGCCCTTGGCCACGGGCACGATGCCGGAGATCGTCAGCTCGCCTTTGGTCGCGGCTACGGCCTCGCGCGCCGCGCGGATCGCCGGATGCTCGACAAGAGGAGCAAACCTCGCGCGCAAGGTATCTCGCGCTGATGGCGCAGCTTCGATTTGGGTTTCAATGACAGACATGATCTGCTGGCTACCGCGAATCGCTGTAGCGCGGGCGTCTCGCCCTCGCCCGGAGCGCCTGGGACAGGCACGCACGCTACACACCGGGACTCGTAGGTCGCCGGCTGTCAACTGTCGACTGTCGACTGCTGCCCTGTTCTCACTTTCTCGATGATCGCCGAGGTCGAGAAGCCCTCGGCTACGGGCATGGAAACCACTTCGCCGCCCGCCGCCTCAACCTCTTCGCGTCCAACAATCGCGTTCGGACCCCAGTCCGCGCCCTTCACCAGAATTTGCGGCAGCATTCGGGCGATCACTTCGCGCGGCGTAGGATCGTCGAACACCGTGACGTAATCGACGGCGCGCAACGCCGCCAGCATCTCCATACGCTCGGCCTCGGGGATCACGGGCCGGCCGGGACCCTTCAGCAGACGCACCGTCCGGTCGCTGTTCACCGCCACCACCAGCACGTCCCCGAGAGCGCGAGCGGCTTCGAGGTACCGTGTGTGTCCGGGATGGATCAGGTCAAAGCAGCCGTTAGTGAACACCACGCGCTCGCCCTGGCGCTTGAGCTCGTGGACGCGGTCCACGGCTTCATCGAGAGACAGGACCTTACGGCGGCGACCTGTGCTTTGAGCGCTGCCGACCTGCATACCTCGATGATAGCAGAGCTGTACTTCTTCGCTGAGTCGTTCCTGCATGGGTGCGGGGATGGCGCGCGAACCGCGGAAGGCGTCGCTTCTCGAACTGCTCCTCCGAGGCTCTTGTGAGGCAGAGCCCTCTTCAAGGTCAACACGTCCATGTTGGTACCAAGCAGCCACATGGAAGGAACCGGTCAACTCGGACGCGAGCCTCAAGACCCCAGGCAGGGCTTCGTGAGGAAAAGCACGATCGAACGCCTCATCGATGTGCTCGAGCGACATGCCGTTGGCCAGGCACTCGAGAATCAGCGCCACAGAAAGGCGCGTGCCGTGAACCACCAGCTTCCCGCCGAGAAGCCGGGGATCGGCAACTATCCAACGATAATCTTGTAAGATGCAGGTTGGTCGCCAGATATGGGGAGGGCCTCTTCGTAAAATCCAGCACAGCGGTCTGCTTTTGAGGAGTTGATCGGGATATGGCTGACCGACGACGCTGTGTCGATATCGGCGGAGTCGGGTGATCCGCATCAGCCGCTCAATAGCCGCTTGAAGAAGCAAGCGTGGGACAACCAGCGAGAACGATCCGAAATTGTGGCACTGCCAACCGTGACAGCACAGTTTAACTTTATCGCGGCCAACGAACGACGTTGGAATACGCCGATTCACCGCTGGCGTTCAAGGCCCTGACACGATACGACGCGCGAGCGCCGTCCGGCAACGCGGAATCGGTATAAGTCGAAGCTCCGGATTGAAGCGTGGCGATCTTCTGCCAGGAAGCCGTGCCGTTAGCATCGCCCGAGCCGGCCGATTCGCTATCGAGACGCCGCTCGACGACAACGCTGGTCGGATTGCCGCCATGCAGCTCCCAGCTCAGCCTCGAACTGTTGCCCTCGTTGGTCACGATCAGCGAGCTCGGCGCTTCGGGCAGCGTGGACCAGTCGAAGTAGTCCGCATCGGCAATCGCCATGACGCTGTCGCGCACCGGCACAGGTCCAAGTTCGCCCGTGGATTCGTCCTTCCAGGCGAGCGCGGTGACACTGCCCGAGTCCACGTCGATCAGAACGGGACGGCGGATGCCGGTCGCTGACAGGCGGACATCGGCCGTGTAAGTTGGGAAGTGATTGCCAGGCTGACTTCGCACGGCGAGCCAATAAGCGACGATCGGCTTGCCGGTGCGAGATCGGAATCCGTAGGTGAGCACCTGACCGCCGGCGCGCCTGCTGATCTCCTCAAAGTCGGCACTGGAAATCTTGATCGAATCGTCCGGACGCGTATCCGAGAAGAGCCAATTGGTGTGCGCGAGAGCGGCGTAAACCGGCCGCGGCGTGAAATCGTCGGGCAGATAGCGCAAGCCGTGGATCATGCCGAAGTCGTCGTATTCGTTGCCGTCGGTGCCCGAGGCAAGAAGCCAGACAAAGGTCTTTACGCCAGCGGCCCAGTTGTAGACCAGTTGGCGCGGAATGTATTTCACCTGAACCGAGTCGTCCATGTTGGTCCAGGTCGGGATGGAGTTGAACTCGTCGCACCAGAATTGCGCGTCCGGACGCACGCCGGGCGTGTGCCGGATCAATTCACGCTCGACTTTGCCGCCGCCAGCCGCGTGGGCGCGGTCGTCAACCGCCTCGGGATTCAGGTTGTGACCGTAGTCGGGATAGATGTGATAGGCGAACACGTCGATTCCGGACGCGCATTGACAGGTGGCGAGCGCGCGCCGGGTGAAGTCGCGGGAGAGCGGCCAGGCTTGTCCTCCGTAGATCACCTTGGCTTCGGGATCGGTCTCGTGCACCGCCGGCACGAAGGCCTTCAGCAGCCTGCCGTACTCTTCCGGACTCGGGTCCGGATTCCAATAGTCGATGTCCTGCTCATTCCACAGCGCCCAGTAGCGAATGCGTCCGCGAAAGTGGCTCACCATAAACTTCACGTAACGCGTGAAAGCCTCGATCTGCTCCGGCGTCTTGGGCGGCCAGAAAACCGAGTAGAGGCTGCGATCGGAATTGTGAAACGAGCCGGGCTCAGGAGTGATCGAATCCGGCTTCCGGCCGGCGGGCGAGGTGTACATCGGATTGCCGTACAGAAGCTGCACCTGGATTTCGACGCCGTTGTCGACGAGCGAATCCACGTAGTCGTCCACTTCCGGCGAGACCTCCATCACGCCGCGCTTGCGTTCGATCCAGTCCCAGCTCGTCTGGTCGGAGCTGTTCTCATATTGGCCGATGCGGATCCATTTCACGCCCGCGTCAAACATGCGAGTCCACCACCAGCGGTTCCAGGGCAGGTAGGGGTCGCGCGGAAGATCGGAGTTGATGCCGAATCCGTCGTGGATCTGCGAGGAGCGGCGCGGCGGGATCTCGGTTGGAACCGGCGCGGCATCCCGATCGGCTCCGCGGCTCGGCTGCTGCGCCGTCGCGCAAGGCAGAACAAATCCGAGAATGGCGGCCAATACAAGAAGAACGCGCAGCGGACGATTCATTCGGTCACCTCAAAGGAGCGTACGAGCCTGCGATCATATCATTTGGAGCGCGGGCATCCTGCCCGCTCGCGAGTAGCGCCGGACCGGCGCGCCGCATCTGATACAATGGACGCCTCGGGAGGGCGTCGGTCATGAAGATTTCCGGAACGCGCCGCGAATTCCTGGCATCGTTGGGCGCGGTTGCAGGCGCGGCCGTGTGGTTCGCACGCAAGAGGGCGATCGCCGCCGGAACGTCCGCAGCGGAAGCGGACGCCGGCTCCCGCGATCTGAAACCGGTTAAGATTGTCCAGTTCACAGACGCGGGCAAGCGCGAAGGAGCCGTAAAGATGCAAAAGGTCGTAAAGACGGACGCCGAGTGGCAGAAGCAGCTTACGCCGCAGCAGTTCAATGTGACCCGTCGCGCCGGCACCGAGATAGCGTTCACCGGGCAGTACTGGAATCTGCATGACAAGGGAATCTTCCGTTGCATCTGCTGCGACAACGCGCTGTTCGACTCGAAGACCAAGTTCGATTCCGGAACCGGTTGGCCGAGTTTCTGGGCGCCGATTGCCGAGGAAAACATCGAGACCGGAGCCGATTCGAGCCTGGGCATGGAGCGCACGGAAGTGAAGTGCAGGCTGTGCGACGCGCATCTCGGCCACGTTTTCGACGACGGCCCGCCGCCGACAGGCCTGCGCTATTGCATGAATTCCGCGGCGCTCAAGTTTGTGAAGAACACTTGATTTCGAGTACGTCAGTCGGCCAGCATGTCAGTACATCAGTAAGTCAGTGCGCCAGCAAGTTGCTCGGTACTTTACGCCGATCGGTCAGCTCTGAAATCCGACGTACTGACCTACTGATGTACTGACATACTGACGGATTGACCGCCTGACGATTGCCATCGGCGAACGATTGTCGTAACATAGCTCGACTGGCGAGCCTTAATCGCCAGCTTTTGCGAAGCAAGATCCAATGTTGTGGGATAAGAAACAGAAACCCGAAAGTGTGAGCTCGAGCCCGACAGTTCCCGGTCCCGAAGCTGTTCCGCCTCCGCCCGAGCCTCCTCGAATGGAGAAACCTATGGCAGATGTCACTCCGCGTCCTCCCGCCCCGAGCAGCGGGCAAGCATCGTCCACGCTGGGACGGTCCATGTCCATCAAGGGAGAGCTCTCCGCCAAGGAGGACCTGGTCATCGAGGGCCAGTTCGAGGGCACCATCGATGTGGCGGAGAACACCGTGACCGTCGGTCCACAAGGCCAGGTGAAGTCCGAGATCCGGGCGCGACAGGTGATCGTCCATGGTTCGGTGAACGGGAAAATCAGCGCGCGTGAGAAGATCGACATCCGTCGCACCGGCAACGTGACGGGTGACTTGCAGGCGGCCGGCGTGGCGATCGAGGACGGCGCCTATTTCAAGGGCAGCATCGAGATTCTCCGCGAAGGACGCGCAGAATCGGCGCAGGCGCGTCCGGCAGTGAGCCAGCGCGCGAGCTAAACCCATGCAGGCAAGACCGGGTCGCTCGGATACGGGGATCGGTTCCCAGAACGCCCCCGCTTCCAGCTTCGGTCTACGATGGCTCTGGGAGTACGCTCAGGACATCCCGCGCCCTTACGTGCTCGATTGTGGTCCCATCCGCTCGGCCACGCTCAACGTTCTGCTGGGACGCAGCGGCCGGCTCTATCGCGGCGATCTTATCTCTCCTCTGAAGCGGCCCGAACTGTGGGATCGCACCCGCAAGACTCCGGTGTTTCGCACGGAGTTGCTGCTCGCGGAATTGCCGTCCGTCGCTCCCTCGTCGCTTTCCATCGTATTCTGCTGGCAACTGCTCGATCTTCTGCCGCGTGAAGCGCTCGCCGACGTGCTGCTGCAGATCCATAAGCTGATGGAGACCGGAGCGGTCCTGTTCTGCCTGCTGCGCGAGCCGCGCCTCGAGACGGGCGCCGATTGTCTATGGCAGCTTGACGGTCTCACTGGATTGACGCGCACGCATGACGGCATGGCAGCATTTCCTTACCCTGCCCTGAGCAATCGTGAGATCGATCGCTTGTTGCCAACCGGCAGCGTGAAGACGTTTCTCACGCGCTCGGGCTGGCGCGAGGTGTTGGTGGTGAAGTGAGTTCAGTTAACAGTTGACAGTTGACAGTCAACAGTCAAACGTCGGAGGCTTCGAAAACTGGCTCCGAGGCGTGTGAACAAAGGGCCTATGCATTGCTGCTTCCGCCGCGCAGGCGCGCTGCTCATCGGATTCTGCGTGATACTCGCTGCGCTGGCGTCGACGCCGATGACCGCAGTGGCGGATTCTCCGGCGCTTGCGCCCGCTCCCGCAGGTCCTGCTCTCATCCCACCGACGCTCCAAGCGCTCGCGGCTCACGCGGATCGTAAGCCGGGTTGGGCGCCGCTGGCGCGCTATGCGGCCGCAGCGAAGGATCGCGAAACCAAGGGTCTCGCGTATCTCGCGCTCGGCTATCGCGAGTACAAGGCCGGCGACTACGCCGCAGCGATGAGTGATCTGAGCCGCGCCGAGACCACCCGATTCCTGCTCGCGGATTATGCCCGCTACTATCGCGCGTCAGCCGCGAGCCTTGCCGATGAACCCGAGATTGCCGTCCAGGCACTGTCCGACTTCGGGACAGGGTACCCGTCCAGCGTGCTGCGGCCCGAGGCTACGCGTCTGCTGGCGTGGTCGTTGCTCGGCGCGCGTCGCGCCGCGGACGCCGTGGCCCTGCTTGGCACAGTCGCCGACGTTGCCAAACATCCGCCGCTCGAATTGCTGCTCGGCCAGGCTCGCGAAGACTCGGGAGACCTCCGCGGGGCGACCGATGCGTACCAGGAGCTGTACTATCGGTCGTCAACGGCGCCGGAGGCCGGCGTGGCTGCGACGGCGCTGAAGCGTCTCGAGCAGAAGATGGGCGCGTCTTATCCCGCACCATCCGAAGAGCTGCGCGCCACACGCGCGCGGACGCTCGAAACCGACGGACGTTACGAGGCGGCACTCGCGGAATATGAGGCCTTGCTGCACGACGATCCCAGTGCGGCTTCAGCGGCAGCCTGGAGGCTGGGACGCGACCAGTGCTGGGCTCATCTCGGCCACTCGAGCGACGCTTCGGCGGACCTTGCGGCTGCGGGCTGGCCTTCGGGCGAAGTCGATGCCGGGCGCGGACTACTGGTGCTCCGGCTGGCGGAGGGCAACAACAATGAGACGGCGGCGAAAGCCGAAGTCGATCGTTTGGCGCAGCTTTATCCGCAGTCGCCATCCTACGCGGCCGCGCTCAATTCGATCGCCTTCTTTTACACGCGCCAGGAAGACTGGGGGCCGAGCGCGGTTTACAACCAGAGGCTGGCCGGCGGCTTTCCCGATTCGGATCTGGCCCCGCGCGCGCTGTGGGAGTCGGCATGGGCCGCCTATGTCGCCGGCGAGCGTGAAGGATCGGAGCGGCGGTTCCTGGAGTACCTCGGGCGTTACCCGAATTCCTTCCGAGTTCCCGCCGGACTCTACTGGGTCGGGCGGCTTGAAGATCTGCAGGGCCAGACCGCCGAGGCCCAGGCGATTTATGCGCTTTTGAGCCGGATGTTTCGGAGCGATTATTACGCTGTCGAGGCGGCGAAGCGGCTTAGTGCCGCGCGGATCGTCAACGCATCGCTCGCCACCACTCCCCTGCCCCCCGAAATTGAGGCTGTCCGTAATCAAGCCGCCGCGGTCCCTGACTACGCGCTCGTGTGCGCGCGTTTGCCCGGAGCCGACGAGCGGCCTGCGCTCATTCTGGCCGCGCTGGGCCTCGACGATCTCGCGGAGCACGATCTCCGCCTCCGGCTGCAGGCGGCGAGCGGAGGGCCGGAGACAATGCGGCTGCACCTGGCGATGGCGCGCGTCCAGCGCGACGATTCGAAATACGATCTTGCGACCTATAACGCCAAGAGAGCAGTTCCCGGCTACACTGAGTACGATTTCGCGGCGTTGCCGGCCGACGTTTGGACACTGCTTTATCCCCGGGAGTTCTGGACCGCAGTCCAGCGATATGCCGCTCTGAATCACCTCGACCCATACCTCGTTATGGCGCTCATTCGCCAGGAGTCGGGGTTCAATCCCAAGGCGGCGTCAGGACCGGGCGCGCGCGGGCTGATGCAGCTGCTTCCGCCGACTGCGCGCGTGGTAACCCGCAGCAACGGACGCCGGCTCAGCCATCGGCGCGCCGCCGGCAATCTGTTCAACCCGAGCTATAACCTGCGCGCGGGCTGCAGCTACCTGGCCCAGATCATTCGCGAGTTCAACGGCAGCCTGGAGCAGGCGCTGGCCGCCTACGACGCGGGTCCGGACCGCGTGCACGAATGGGTGAACGGCCACACGTATTCGGAAAATGCCGAATTTGTGGAGAGCATTCCCTTCCCCGAGACCCGCGCTTACGTCGAGACCATCCTGCGCGATGCCGCCGTTTACCGGCGACTCATGACCGGCCAACCGAAGTTCCGGCAATGCGGTCCGCAATCCTGAGCGCCCATTTCGAGCGCGAAATTGAACAGCGCGCCGATTTGCGGGCTCGGCTGCGGATAAGAATACTGCAGGTTCCGGATCCTCGGCAGGTCGTGGCTGCTCGACCCCTGGTACCCGACGGTGGCAAGCCAGTTGGACGGCATCGCGTATTACTTGCGCGTTGCCTTCTGGCAGCCAGTATCGGCCCTGAGGTGCCCCGGAATCGGCCGCCCGGTGGGTAGCAACAGGAGGGGCGGAAGGGCGAGGCCAACAGCCATGGCGCGTCAAAAAAGCTTGACTTTGGGCCGATCGGGTGTATAATATAGTCAATTAACGGAATGATATCGACTCTGTTAATCGTGCAGACGCGCTCTCAGTCGGTTCTCGCCAGCAGCCTATCGAGCAGTTTTCGTCTCAAGACGCCAAAGCCAGCAAAGCCACTGGGTTTAAAGGCCATAGAATCAGCGGCTTATCCCCGAAATAGTGATTGCCAAACCCACTTCGCCTATCTCACTTGTTTTCAGCAGTTTAACCTCGAAGAAAGGGCGTTTTTCAGCAAAAGGGTAGTGCAACGCTCTCGAAATCGCTGCTTGTCGTCCGCCCGTCACGACATGTCGTGCTCACCGTCACCACAGGTCGTGATGCGCCAGCGACCGGGGGACGAAAACATGCCTACAATCAGAGCTGGAATGTGGCTTGGAATCAACGGTTTGCCGGGAAAATCCCAGATCGGCTGCGGACGTAAACTGATCAGTCATAACGCGCTCGTGTCGAAACTCACGCTGGCGGGCTGGAAAAGTCGACAGTCGACAGGCATCGTAGGAGAGGAAGCAGTGGAACCTGTCGCGGCGCCAAGGGAGGCGGCGCAGCCTGCCGGAGGAGTTCAGCCGCTGACCGCTCCCTGCTGAAACAGGCCTGTGTTACGATTACCAAGCGTTTGACCGGGAGGGTACAGGCCATGTTCGACATCCTCGAACCTTGGGGTCATCACAGACCGAGACCGGCCGATCCGCGACTTCGAGCAGCCGCGCCCGGTCACGGCAGCTTGAGGCGATTCAGGCTCGGGCGAACCGCAGCTTTTGGTGGGGCCCTGGCGCTGGCGGTGTTGCTAGCCTCTACGGCGGTCTCCAATGCGCAGAGCCAATCGCCGGCGCCCATCGTGCAGTCTCCTCCACCGGATTCCGCTCCTGCGCCGAGCGCGACGCAGCCCGTCGCGCCATCCACGTCCACAGGTTCGACTGCTGGAAAACTGACCGTTCCGGCCAATACCAGGATTCCCCTCGAGCTTCGCAGCACGATCAACACGCGTACCGCGCAGCCCGGCCAGTCCGTTTACTGCACCACCGTCTATCCGGTTGTCGTCGAGAACCGGATCATCCTTCCCGTGGGCACCTACGTCAAGGGCAAGGTGACCGAGGTGAAGAGGCCGGGACGCGTGAAGGGCAAAGCCGAACTCGCCGTGACCTTCGACGAGATTACGCTGCCGAACGGCGTGACCAAGTCGCTGCGCAATGCCAGCCTGTCAGGATACGGCGGCAGCGGCAACGAAGGATTCAACTCGAAGGAAGGCAAGATTCAGGGCGAGGGGACGAAGGGCAAAGACGCGGAGACGGTGGCGGTTTCAGGTGCGGAAGGGGCCGGCATCGGGTCGATCGCTGGAATCAGCAGCCATCATAGTGGCCTGGGCGCGGGAGTCGGTGGCGCGGGCGGCGCGCTGGGAGGTTTGGTTTACGTGCTGGCGTCGCGCGGCAAAGAGGTGGTGCTCCCTGCCGGCACGACGCTCGAGGTTACGCTGGCGATTCCGCTGACGTACGACGAAGACGACCTCGCATCGCCCGCCAGCGACTCCTCCGGACCAGACCTCGGCCGCAGGGACCCCGGACCGGGACTATAGCACCGGTGTCTCCTCAGCGCCGAAACAACCATGATCTGCCTGCGGCGATGAGGACACCTCCCCTACGGCGCGCGACCGTTTACGTATCTAAGCTACATATCCGAGCAGATAATTGCGGCACGCGGCGGCAATGGTTTCGCGGGTGAGTTCGGGCGCGACGGACTGATAGCGCGCCGACCAGAGGATCTGATGCACGATGTCCTGCGGATAGCAGGGCCGCAGCGGTTCATTGATACGGGCCAGATCGTCGATCAAAGCGGCCACCACGTCAGCGTCATACTTCAGGCCCTGAGTCCGGCAAACCCGGCGAAAGATTTCGTGGAACTGCGCGCGCGACGCGTAATCGATCTTGATTTTCGTCTGAATGCGGCGGAGGAAAGCGGCATCCGCCAGCGAGGACGGATCGAGGTTGGTGGCAAATACCACAAAGAGATCGAAGGGAATCTGGAATTTCCTGCCTCCGGGCAGCGACAGAAAGTCGATCCTGCGGTCAAGGGGGATAATCCAGCGGTTCAGCAACTCTTCCGGGCGCACGCGCTGGCGGCCGAAATCGTCGATGATGAGCACGCCGTTGTTGGCCTTCATCTGGGCGGGCGCCGAATAGTGCGAGGACAGGCGGTCGGACTGCAGCTCCAGCATTTCGATGGTCAGTTCACCGCCGACGACCACGCGCGGACGCTTGCAAAGGACCCAGCGGCGATCGACCGAGCTGTCGGTGTCATCGTCGTCGGCCGAGCCATTATCCACGGTCCGGTGCACGCCTTCGTCGTAAACGCTGATGATCTGGCCGTCGACCTCCACGGCGAACGGAACCCAAACCTCGTCCTGGTAGATGTCCGGCAGCGCTTCGGCGATGGCCGTTTTGCCGGTGCCGCTTGGGCCGTAAAGGAAGATCGATCTGCCGGAGACCACAGCGGTTCCCAAGTGCGTCAGCGTCTCCTCACTGAGGACCAGCGGCTCGAATGCCCTGAGGAGATTGGCGGGGCGGACTTCGCTGGCGCGAATACTCTGAGACTCCACGCGCTCGATGTAGTCCTTCAGGCCGACCGGAGCCGGTCCGGAGTACTGGCTCTTGGCCAGCAATTCCAGCGCTCTGTCTTTGCCTCGCGAAGTCGTCGTAAGACGATGGACCATACCGTCCATCCCGGTGACTTCGCACAACTGCTCCGTGCGGAGTTGCCGGAAAATCTTGTCCATCACCGCGTAACTCAGACGCATACGCTTGCAGAGGTCGACCAGCGAAAGTTGGCCCTCCAGGAATACGATTTTAAGGGCGAGACCTTCGAGCAGACTTCTGGAAAGACCTGTCTCCTCGATCGTCTCCGGCGCCCGCCCGCCGATTCCGTCATCGGTTATCGCTTCTTCCATCCAATAAGCCATACCTTGGTTCGCGCCAAGCCCGGCCTCCGCCCAAGCCGGCCATCGACATCACCGGCAGTGCTTCTCCTGCGCAGGGCTATAGCCCGCCTCCAGCGCCTTTTCCTGTGTCATAGTCACGCCTGGGCTCAGCTTGCCGTACATGGCGCTGCTGGGACAGTAGTAGAATCCCGAGCGCGGATTAACCCAGACTTTGACGTTATCGTCCGCCCGCCGCTTTCCCGGTCGCGCCTGCAAACGATAAGGAAGCAACGGAAAGAGCCTGCTGATGATCGGATAGAAGACCGCCAGCGCCGCCACCAGAATGATGAAGATGGGCAGCAACGGTACTCGGGCACGCTGCTTCACGGCGATTACACCTTCATGCTCCCGACGACGCTCCAACGGACCGGAGGGCTCGGGCCGACTGGCCAAGCCACGGCTTCGCGTTCGGGCAGGGCCAGAGGCCGGTCATACTCCGCGGATGGGGTTGAGAAGCGCTCCGTGGAGAAAATGAGCCGCCCCCTGGCTCTGCCCAAACGCGCGGGGCCGCAAGACAAAAGTCCCACGCGGACGGTCGTCCGCCGGCACCGTCGACAGCCTGACGCCACCGGGCTTGCTAACGAGCTATTTGCCGGAGCGAGCCGAAGCGATCTCGAGCTGGTCACCCACCTGCGTTCCGGAACGGAAGATGGTGTGTGGCGGAAGCTCGAGGACGCTGTTCGCTTTCAGGCTAACCCTCGAAATCCGGAAAGGCCGCACGTGTTCCTCGATGTGAACCACGGTCTTGCTGTGGTCGAGGAACACGAGATCCAAGGCGAACAACATGCCGATGGTATGAACCCCGTGCGAGGGAACGATCCAAAGGCCGTGGCCGGGACGCGCCCAGCGCCTGGTTTTCCCGAGAAGCCCGATGAGCCGGGCGAGATATCCGTTGGCCACCTTGGCCTCGGTGGCCACGAATGTCTCCCGGGTCCGGTTGTAGACGTACACGTGCCCGTTGCGACTCGCATTGTTCGTTGCCATGGTAACCACACTTCCCGGCCTGCCGATCCGGTAGCCGTCCAACGTTCCGGGATGACCTCTGCTCACTCCGCGGCGCGGCTCTTGCGGCGCCAGATGATAACTGCCAGCACGATCAGGGCTCCGATGCCTGAGATAATTCGAATCGTTGTTGCGTCCATTGTTTTCTCCTCGATATTGGTTTTCACTGCTCAGTTCTCCGGCGCTTCTAGCCACCGCCGGCCATGGTCTTGACAAAAATCCTCATGATGCTGATCGCCGCCGGACCGAGAATCACCACGAACAGCGCGGGAAAGATGAAGAAGACCAGCGCCGGAACCATTTTCACGGTGGTCTTGGCGGCCAGCTCTTCGGCGCGCTGGCGCCGCTTCGTTCGGAGGTCGTCCGAGTGCACGCGCAGGGCTTGGGCCACGCTGGTACCGAAACGGTCCGTCTGCACCAGCATTGCGACCCAGGACTTGATGTCGTCCACACCGGTGCGTGAGGCCAGTTCGCGCAGGGCCTCGATCCGGGTCTTGCCCACGCGAATTTCGGCGGCGACCAGGTCGAGTTCGTCGCAGAGCGCGGAATGGGCGATGCGTAATTCCTGCGCCACCCGCATGAGGGACTGGTCGATCCCGAGACCGGCCTCGACACACACCACCATCAGGTCCAAAGCATCGGGCAACGCGATGCGCAGAATCTTCTGCCGCTTTCGTACTTTGGCTCCCAACCAGAACTCGGGCAACAGGTATCCAAGCGCCCCTGCGAAGGCGAGAATGAACAGGGGATTCTTCTCATAAACGTGGGTGAAGTAGACCGCGCTGAGAAAGATAATGGGCAGAATCGTCTTCGCGCCCTGCATTGCTGTGATCGCCTCGGGGCGGCGATAGCCGGCCCGCACCAGCATCTGCCGGGTATATCCCTTGCCCTTGGTGGAAGACGGGACCAGCTTCCCTATGTCGACCAGTATCCGCTGCAGAGTGCGCCGTTGCTTCTGCCGGAATCCGGCCTTCGCTCCGGTGCCGGCCGGGCGCCAGAGACGCACCAGCCGTTCTGAGACGGCGTGGTCCACGTAAGGCGACACTGTGTAAAGCAGAGCCAAAACGATCATAACCGTTGCCAAAAACGTAACTGCGCAAGCCGCAAACAGCATTCGGACCTTCTCACTCGCTCAGACTTCGATGTTCACGATTTTCCACAACAGCGCTGCTCCCAGGACTTGCAGTCCGGCTGCCAATCCGAGGATGTACGGGCCGAGGGGATCCGTGAAGAGCAGCCCTTCGTAGTCCGGGTTCATAAACCGTAAAACCACCATCATGATCGGCGGCAGCGCCATCAGAATGCCCGCCGTAAGCCGTCCCTGTGCGGTGCGCGTCCTGACCTCGCCGCGCAGCTTGAAACGCTCGCGGATCACGTGTGACAGGTTGCTCAAAATCTCCGCCAGGTTGCCGCCGGTGTCCCTCTGAACCAGCAGCGCGGTAATAAAGAAGCGCACGTCCATCAGCGATACGCGGTCGGCGAGATTGAGCAGCGCGTCTTTCAAAGGCAGGCCGAAGTTCTGCTCGTCAAAAACCGTGCGAAACTCGCCTGACACGGGCTCGGAGAGCTCGGCTCCGATCATCTCAAGTCCCGTCGTGAATGAGTGGCCGGCCAGTACAGCGCGACCGAGCAAGTCGATTGCTTCGGGGAAAGTCTTTTCAAAAGCATGAAGCCTCCGGCTTCGCATGAATGCCACGAACAGGAAAGGGCCGCCTGCGCCAACCAGAGCACCGGCGAGCGCGATGATCAGGTTTCCTGTAAGTTCGCGAGCAATCAGAAATCCCGCTAATTCCAGCACGCCGCTCAGCAGTACGAGCTTGCCCGGCTTGATGTCGAGCCCAGCCTGGCCGACGAAGTCGCGCAATTTCGTCGCCCAGCGCCATTGCAGCATCAGCCGGTTCAGCGCCGGAACCCCGCTCAGCAGTTCGTCGCGAACCAATTTGAGTTCCAGCGATTCGGAGCCGCGTCGTACCCCTTTCTCGATCGCGTCCAATCTTCTCTGGACGGTCTTTTGCTGCTGGTTCTCCTTGCCCAGATAGAGAACCATCGCGGCGACACCCACGATGACCATGAACGCCATGCCAGCGACAAGATATTGCATTCCAATCCCTCACCCGCGCATGTGCGGACTTTCAAACATGCCCATCGGCAATCGAATCCCTGCGGTGAAGAGCTTTTCGGCGCACTTCGGCCGGATCCCGGTTGGGACAAACTCACCCAGCACCTCTCCCTTTTCACCGATACCTTGCTTCCTGAAGCTAAAGATGTCCTGCATCGTGACCACCTCGCCTTCCATGCCTGTAACCTCGGCAAGCGTGGTGATTTTCCGTTTTCCATCGCTCAGACGCGAGACCTGCACCACCACGTTGATGGCGGAAGCGATCTGGCGCCGGATTGCGCTTTCGGGAATGTTCAGGTTCGCCATAGCGACCATGGTTTCGAGGCGGCCAAGCGCGTCGCGCGGAGTGTTGGCGTGAATTGTGGCCAATGAACCGTCGTGGCCCGTATTCATCGCCTGCAACATGTCGAGCGCTTCTTCGCCGCGGACCTCGCCCAGAATCACCCGGTCGGGCCGCATTCTGAGGCTGTTGATCACGAGTTGCCGCTGCCGCACCGCGCCCTTGCCTTCCACGTTCGGTGGACGCGTTTCCAGGCGAACGACGTGCTCCTGGTGCAGAGCGAGTTCGGCTGCGTCCTCGATGGTTACAATGCGCTCGCGGTCGGAGATGAATGACGACAGAACGTTGAGCAGGGTGGTCTTGCCCGCGCCGGTACCGCCGGACACCAGAACGTTCAGGCGGGCATAAACACAGCCGCGCATCAGTTCCAGCATTTCGGGCGTCAGCGAGTTGTTTCTCAGCAGGTTTTCCGCCGTCAGCGGGTCATGGCCAAAACGGCGAATGGACAGACATGGTCCGTCGATGGCCAGCGGCGGAATAATCGCATTCACGCGCGAGCCGTCTGCCAGACGCGCGTCAACCATGGGCGAAGACTCGTCGACGCGCCTCCCGACCGCCGAAACGATGCGATCGATGATCGCCATGAGGTGCGAATCGTCGCGAAACTGCACGCTGGTCCGCTCCAGCAGGCCGTTTCGCTCCACGTAGACGCGGTTGTGCGTGTTCACGAGAATGTCGGAGACCGACGAGTCCCTCAGCAGAGGCTCAAGCGGACCGAGTCCGAAGACCTCGTCCAGAACCTCCTGCGCGAGGCGCTCCCTTTCCTGCAGCGTCATCGGCGTGTTCTCGCCTGCCGCCAGTTCCTCAACGATCCGTCCCACCTCCTCCCGCGCCGCTTCACGTCCGAGTTCGGCGACGCGATCCAGGTTGAGCCGCGCGATCAACTTGCGGTGAATCGCGACCTTTACGGTGTTAAAGTCCGGCCTCGTGGCCGGCATCAGAACCGTTCCCATGCTTCGGTGACCTCGTTACGAGCGCCCGGAGAACAAGCCGAAGAGAGGCTTGTTCTTGGGTTTGCTTTCGATCGCGACTCCCGCGATCTCGGCGGCGATCTCTCGATATTTCGTGGTCAGCGGATCATTGTGGTTGCGCGAAAGCGGCGCGCCCGTATTGACCGCCTGGCTGACCTGTCGAAAATCGTTGGGCAGCCGCGCATAAATGCTGCACTTGATCCTTTTCTCCACGGACTTCAGAGTTTCCTCGTCGGCCTTGTGCCAGCGATTCACGATCACGCGAAACCGATGAGGGTCGATCCCGCTTGCCGTGAGGGCGAGGAGTTGCTTTTCCAGCGTCCAGAGCCCGGGGACATTCGCTTCGGTTACGACCATGACCATTCGCGCCGATTTCAGCGCCACGTTCCATTCCCAGGGGTATACGGAACCGAGATCCATCAGCACAAAATCGTTACTTCCCTGTGCCACATTCACGATCCGGGAAAGGGCTCGCGCCGAGAGCTTTGCCCAGAGTTCCGCGTTCGAGTTTCCGGCGAGGACCTCGAGCCCGCTTTCATGCCGGGTCAGGAGCCCGGCCAGGAAATGCGCGTCCAAGCGCTGCAGATTCTCCACTGCGTCAACCACCGAAAAGCGCGGCTGGAGGTCAAGCATCAGGGAGGCATGACCAATCGGGCGTCCGAGATCGAGCAACAGAACGCGTCTGTCGCCGGTTTGGGCAAGCTGAGCGCCGAGATTCACCGTCACTGTCGTCGTGCCGACGCCGCCCTTCGATCCCATCACCACCACCAGCTTTTCCTCCGGCTGGCCGCTTCCGTTACCATGCTCCTGAATCAGGCGCTCGATAGCCCCTTGCAGCACCTGCGGGTCCAGAGGCTGCCCCAGGAACTCCCGCACGCCATTCCGCATGGCCTCGATCAGCACCTCCGGCCGCGGTTCCTTGGCGGAGCACACCATGGTGCAAACCGACGGCCTCAGCCGTCGCAGGTGCGCGGAGAACGCGAAGCAAAGCTCGGCGCTCGGACCCAGTTCCAGCAGAACCATGTCGGGAACCGACTCGCCGGGCGCCGGATACTGGTCGGCCGAAACACCCCACTCTGCCACCGACTGGACGAGTCCGGACTGCTGAAGACAAGCCCGCAGATAAGCGCTGCTCTCCGGACCCAATGCCGCGACGGCCGCCGTCAACATGGCTGGGCACCTTTCACGGGTTTCGAATGCCGGCCCCTGAGACGATGCTTTTCGTTCCCCATCTAGCGCATGCCGCCTGACACCGGTGTGTGGGGAGCGGAAGCCGGGGGCAGCACCGGCTGCGGAAGTCCCGGAACGCGTGGGGCCGGCGTCTCAACGCCCGGACGCACGATCCGCGGCGTAACCATCACCAGCAGCTCATCCTTGCTCTTCTCGAGACTTCGGCTCTGGAACAGTTTTCCCAGGATCGGGATATTGGAGGCGCCAGGGATCTTAGCGAGATCTTCCGTCACCTGGTCGTTCACAAGGCCGGCGATCGCGAAACTCTGCCCGTCTTTCAGGATCATCTCCGATTCCACACGCCGCGTGTCCAGAGCCGGCACCGTGAAGCCTGAAATCGTCAGGGCGTTTGAGTAATCGAGCGAGCTCACTTCGGGTCTGACTTTAAGATGAATCAGGCCGTCGGACGTAATCACGGGTGTAAAGTTCAACTTCACGCCGAACTCCCGGAACTGAATGGTAATCGCGTTGTACCCGGCCGACGGTTGCACGACCGGATACGGGAATTCACCGCCGGCGAGAAAGCTGGCTTCCTTGCCGGTCTCAGCCAGTACATTCGGTTCTGCCAGTATCTCAATGAGATTTCTACTTTCCAGCGCCTCGATGGTGGCCGCGAGATTCAGGTCGGGCCGATATATAAAAATATTCAGAAGGTCGCTCAGGCTGAATCCCGCACCCGCGGCCGTACCCGCGATTTGAGGAGGCGAGAACTGCTGCGTACTGATCGTACCAATGTTCTTCGCGCCCGGCAGACTGAGGAGGTTAAAGCCAAGCTGGCTGAGGACTGTGCGGTCGACGTCCGCAAACTTGACCTGGAGCAACACCTCGCCGCCCGGTACCGCGGGCACATCGAGCAGGCTGACGACGTTTTCCTTCTTGGGAGCGACCGCCTGGAGCATCTCCACGATTTTTTGCGCAACCGCCTCTGACGAAACCTTCCCCGAAACCGTCAAAACATCGCGCGTCGCCTGCACATCCACCTGCTCGCGAGGAAGCACCTGGCGGATTCTGTTGTTGATTCCCGCCACATCGAGATCGACGACGACGTCGAAAGTCCGGCTCTGGCCCGCTTCGTCCCAGATCACGAGTGACGAGGCGCCCGGGGCCTTGGCGTTCAGCAAAACCTGCTGGGGACTCATGACAAGCGCGTCAATCACAGTAGGATCAGCGATAGATATCCGCCGGATGCGCGCCTCCGAGGTGATTACCATGGATCGCCCGACGACCATGTGCATGCTTTCGGGAGATCCGGGAAGCTGAACGGCGATGGCGTCACTTACCGACGTCGTCCCCGCCATCGTCACACCACTCGCCGGCTTCTGTTGCGCAGGGCTGATGGCGGGAACCGCGGACCACGCCAACAGGATCGCTCCGATCAGGAGCCGGCCTGCACTCCGAATTGCTCGTGATTTCGACATCCTGGCCTCAATGAACCCCCTATTTGAAAGCGCTGCCCGCTGTAGCGTCGAAGTGACCGTTGGGCAGCGGCACGTCCCGATAGCCCATCGTCGGGTATTGCGCGATCTGGATGAGGTGCTTCGCGATCGCAGACGACATCGGGTCGATCTTGATTCCGATCCGGCCCGTGAAGCCGGCAAGCTCACTTGGCACCAGGACACCAGCGCCCGGGGCCGGTTCCAGCGTCTTGCCGCCGCTGAATCCAAGAGGTTGCAAGGCGCTCCAGACGCTGCGGGTGACGGGCGCACCCGGTGCGACGGGGGCTTCAGATACTGGCGGACTCGGCGCTTTGGGTGCGGCGGTTGCGGGAGGCGCCGGTCTGCCAGCGGCAACGCCTGACGGTGCTGCCGGCTGAGAAGCAGAAGCGCCGAAAGTCTGTGTCTCCTCCTTGTCGCCCTTGATCACTTCCACGGTGTATGGATCGGCCACCGGTTTCGGGGGCGCGCTGTGCTTTACGGCGACCAGCCTCGGTGGCGTGGCCGCGCGCCCGTAGAAAACTGTGCTTCGGTACACCGGGGGAGGATCCAGTTGCTTGGTGTCGATCGTGTTGCGCAGGGCCAGACGCAGCTTTCCTTCGTTACTGGCAAGCGTCAGCCGGTCCGCCTGGTCCGGATCCACGAGCAGAGTGACAACGGCCACCGTCTGGGGCTTGCCGTCTTTGTCCTGGGTGGTCTGTTGGCCTGCAGCCAGCACCCGCACGTCTTCCAGGATCGTACGGGTCAGCACGTCGCCCCCATTCGTGCCGCCGGCGTCGCCCGTGGCCAGCACGTCTACCATGGTGCCGGGCACCACAAAGCCCGCCACACCGACGACGTCATCGACACGCACCGACAGCGCCCTCATGCCTTCGGGAATGACGGCAGGAAGTCCGGCACCCGCTTCGCGCGGCGCCAGCTTCTGATCGAGGATCGGCTCGCTGGGCACCACATTCGTCAGCAAAGCACGTCCCGCACAGTCTTCAATGCGGCTGAACGAACCGGGCAGCGGTGCCGCGCTCGGCCATTCGATCACGGCCAGTTGACTTGCTTGAAGACGGGTGCCCAGCGGCATCGGAACCGTGGCAATCACCAGGCGCATGGTCGAAACCGTCTTGACTGTCGCGACGGTTGTCATCTCGTGATAGACAAACCGGCTGGTGATGAAGCCGATCACGAGCGCCACGCCCATTCCAATCCAAATCCTTCTTTTGTTCATAACCTCTTATCCCGTGTTCAGGGTCAGACCGCCCTCAGAGCTGATTGCGCGCAGACAAAGATTGTCATGGCCAGCGCCGCCGCGACCCCGAAGGGCTGCGCCATCAGGCCCGGATTATCGAGGGTGATGTTTTCCTTCTTGGGACGCAGGCCGAAGGTAGCGAAAGCGTGAATGAGCACCACGGTGTTCGCGAGAGTTTGTTTAACGCGCCGCCTGCGAACCATCTCCACAACCGCCATGATCCCCGCGATAAAAACCGTACCCAGCAGAACCGCCACGAACTTCTGCGGTCCCAACAGAGCGCCCAGCGCGCCCATCAGCTTCCAGTCACCCGCGCCAAGACCGCGCGCCAGAACAAAGGGCAACAACAGGCCCAGGCCGAGGCCGGCGCCCTCGAGGCCCGATTTCGTCCCGGTCAAGCCGAACAGGAGTGTATTGATCGCGAGGCCCGCGAGTAGCGCGGGTACGGTCAACCAATTTGGAATGCGGCGTGTCCGCCAATCGAGCCAGCCGGCCCAGCCGGTGAACAGCAGGCCCAGAATTGATATTGCGAACTCTTTCCAGAGCGCGTCGGCCACTTCGCGAACTCCTTTCCCGCAGCAAAACTCCGACCAGGCAACTTGTGAATGGGGTGTTGAAAAAAGAGGGATTCGAAAGTCAGAGTCCGCAACGCGCAACGCGTCACCCCATAACGCTTTTGCGCGCCGCGGTCTCCCCGGAATGGTCCGGTATGATCGACTATGAAATTCTGCCGAGCGCCTTAGCTGACGCTCAGATTACTCGACGCTGTGTTGAAAACGGTTTCGATGCCACTGGCGAGACTGTTCATGGCGGTCACACACACCAGAGCAATCAGAACGATCACCAAGGCGTATTCTGTCAGGTCCTGACCTGCTTCCTCATGCCACAATCGGCGAAGAACTCGTCGCATTCTTCTAATCCTTCTCTGGCCGCCAAGTCGCTGCGCCGACCTGGCGCTCGCGAGTGTGATCTC
>JASHQD010000773.1 GCA_030037755.1 Terriglobia bacterium | reverse complement strand
TGGCGATGATGAAACCAGCCAGCGCGAGGATCACACCGGCCAGTGTGAGGATGAGAACGCTCGGCCGTCTCGATGACATCTTTGCGCCGTTCACTACTGCGGGAAAGAAAGAGTTACGTGCGAGGGATACTCGGTCTGAGGTTCCGGTTTGCACGGGGGGTTCGTTTTGCGGTCCGGCGAGCCCGTGGCGGCTGAAGGCGCACAAGGCTTTGACCCAGTCGCGGCTTCTCTGGCGGGTTGGGCATCCGTGCGGCCGGAGCCCATCCGTATCTGGCGAGTGGATGCCGCTTGTGGATTCACGGGAAGCGGTCCTCCAATGACAGCTCGCCTGGCGCGGCGGACGGCAACTCGCTGGCGCTCCACGGGAGCTGGCGTCCTTTCCGGAACGCTGGTGACGAACCGTTGCGTTGTCTTGTTCAACGAGGAGTTCACCGACGAGCCGAGCGAGGAGCCGGCGTTCGCCGTCGCCGAGGCCGAACCGGCCGTCGCAGCTGAGTATTCCGCTGCTGCCTGACCGAAGCCATTCGTCGTAAGTGCGCCACCGAGGAGAGCTATCGCGGTCACCACGAGCGCCTGCTTTTTCATGTTTTCCCCCAACCTGAACGTTCCAGTTCAGCCTAGTGAAAAAGCGCTTGAGAGTCAAGCCAGGTGTCAAGTGTCAGGTGCCAGGTCTCAGGCGCCAGAGGCAGCGATTTTCTCTCTATCGATTTTCGAATTTCGCCTTTCAAGCTTCGACTTTCAGGTTCGGAAATCGAGTCCTCGAGCACCACCTGGCACCTGGCACTTGACAGCCAGCACCTGGCACCTGACACCTGGCACCCAGCACCTGACGCCTCGCACCTGGTACCTGACACCTACCACCTGACGCAACTTCAGGCACCACCTCACCATCCGGTGCAGATTTCAGCGTAGATTTTGCGTACAGGAGAACGACTTCGGGCGCCCGGCGAGTGTCAGTTGCCGCTTGTTAAGTGATTGATATCGTTAGGTATAGATGGACTGCAGTAGTTTCCCGAGATGGCTTTGGCACGGCCGTTGCTCTGTCCGGGTATGTGAGGTGCCATATGAGACCAGAAAGAGTGGGGGTTGCTGCACTCGATTCGGAGCGCAACATGGGCAGAGCGTTTGCGCTGCTTGTCACGTCCATTGTTTTGATTTCTGCAATTCTGATGAGCCCGGCCACGTCCCGGGCGCAGATCGGTGTCGGGATCGGCATATCGGTGGGTATCGCCCCGCCGCCGCTGCCGGTTTACGCGCAGCCGATTTGTCCAGGGGTAGGTTACATCTGGACGCCCGGATACTGGTCGTGGGATCCAGATGCGGGCTACTACTGGGTGCCCGGCACATGGGTCACGGCCCCCTTCGAAGGAGCGCTGTGGACCCCGGGTTACTGGGGTTGGAGCGGTGGCGCCTTCGTTTGGAACGTCGGCTATTGGGGACCGGTAGTCGGCTTCTACGGTGGCATTAACTACGGCTTCGGGTACACAGGCGCCGGTTACTTCGGCGGCTACTGGCAGAGCGGATCGTTCTTCTACAACCGGACCGTGAATAACATCACTACCACCAACATCACGAACGTCTACAACAAGACGGTAATCAACAACACCACGAGCTACGTCAGCTATAACGGCGGCACCGGCGGCATCACAGCCCGTCCGACGCAGGCTCAACTGGCTGCGGCGCAGCAACGGCGCGATGGGCCGACTTCGCTGCAAGCGCAGCAGGAGCAGGCCGCGCGCTCGAATCGCTCGCAGTGGGCATCTGTGAACCGCGGGGTACCTTCAGTTGCGGCGACGTCCAGGCCGGGCAGCCTCAGCGGAGCTGGTGTCGTACGCGCCAGCCGCGCAGGCGGTGCATTCAATCCCGCGATCGCACGAGCGGCTGAGACGCGTCCGAACGCCGCCCCGGCGCCGCGCGCCAATGTACGTCCGGCTGAACCAACCGGCAAGGCTGCAACAGCGCCGGCCACGAGGACTCCACGGGCCGAAAGCCCGGTTTCCCGCACCCGCTACAATACAAGCCCGTCGGCTCCGGCAGCGACAACCCGGCGCGCCGAACCCTCCCGGACTGCTGTGCCGCGGACTTCAACCAGAACGGAATCCGTTCCCAGCACGCGCAGCGCAGGACGGACGAGATCCAGCGCGACTGCGCCAGCGCGCGCGACTACTCCCGCGAGACCGGCTGGGCCGCGTCCCATGACCCGGACTGAGTCCGCGTCCGCCACCCGGAGCGCGGGTCGGGCAACATCGAGAACATCGGCGCCACGCGCTACGGCGCCCTCGACGTCAACTCGCACGCGGTCGGTACCGGCGGAACGCAGCGCCGGACGCGCTCCAAAGAGCGCGTCGCACGCCGCTGCCCCGGCTCGTCAGCCTGCACCGCGGCTCCAGCCTGCTGCTCCCCGCTCAGCGCCAGCCACCCGCAGCGCCGGCAGGACCGCAGCGCCGCAGCGTGAAGCCGCGCCGCGCAAGGCGGAGCCCGAGCGCAAGCAACCTCAACGGTAAGTGGATGTTCCTGGGAATCTGCTGAATGATTGAGGGTTTTTAGCGCCGCGACGAGTGAAAAACTCCACTCGTCGCGGCGCTTCTGTTTGTGGAAACTGCTACTGCACGGTCATCGTGAGTGAAACGGTATGCGTATCCGTGACGGATCCTGACGTCGCAGCGCCCGCCACCGAGATCGTATAGTTTCCAGTCGGAGTGCCACCGTTCTGCGTGACAACACTGCTCTTGCCGCTGCCGCAAGCCGTCATGCCGATCGCCAGCACAGTTGCGAGGCCGGCGGTGACCAGGGCAAGCCGCATGCCGACAGGCATGAATTGAGGCCGGCGGCGCACCAGCCACGTCATTCCCGCCAGCCCCAGAATCGCAAGCAGCAACCACTCACCCTGCCCCCCGGGAAGCGTCGGATGCGGGCGCGACATGGGCAACAGGCTTGATGCAGCCGTGGTGGTCACCGTCACGGATATTGAAGTGGCCGCGGTCGGCGTCACCGAAGTCGGCGAAACCGAGCAACTGGCCTCGGAGGTTGAGGAGAGGCCGGAGCAGCTCAATGCCACCGTTTCGTTGAAGCTGGCCGACGGAGTCAAGGTCAGGGTGTAGCTCGCTGTCTGCCCTGGCGTCACGCTGGCTGACGTCGTGGTTGCGGTCAGCGTAAAGTCCTGGCCGGTGCCCGAGAGGGCCACCGTCTGGTTGCCTCCCACAGCGTTATCGGTCAGCGTGAGGGTCGCGGTGCGCGATCCTCCCGCCGCGGCCTTGAAGGTCACAGAGACGGTGCAGGACGCGCCCGCCGCAACACTCGATCCGCAAGTGTTGGTCGCGGTGAAGTCGCCGCCCGCCGCGATACTGGTAATTGTCATCGCGGCGTTGCCGGTGTTCTTCACCGTGATGCTTTGGGCGGCGCTGGTGACGCCGACGAGCTCAGCGCTGAAAGTCAGGCTGCTGCTCGAAAGGCTCGCCTCAGCACCAAGTCCCGTCCCGGTGAGGGAGACAGTCTGGGTTGCAGGAGACGCACTGCCCGTCACCGTGAGGGTTCCTGTCCGGGACCCGACCGCGGTCGGCTTGAACGTCACGTTCACGGTGCAGTTTGCACCCGCCGCGAGGGAGCTGCCGCAGGGGTTGCTGATTGTATAGTCACCGGTCACCGTGATGCTGGTCAGGCTGAGGGCTGCGGTGCCGGAATTGGTGATGGTCACGGGCTGCACCGGACTGGCCGTCCCCACATTCTCACTCGAGAATGTCAGGCTGGCGGTCGACAGGTTCATGACGGGCTGGATACCGGTGCCCGTCAGACTGACGACTTGAGTGCTGCCGGAGACCGCGTTGTTGTTGTCGGTGATGGTCAGGCTTCCGCTGCGCGCTCCACTGGCTCCCGGAGTGAACGTCACATTGATGGCGCAGGTCGATCCTGCTGCCACGGACGTTCCGCAGGTATTCGTCTCAGCAAAGTCGGTGCTGTTCGCGCCGCTGAAAGCGATACTCGTAATGGTAAGAGCCGCAGTACCCGTCGCGTTCGAGAGGGTGATCGGTTGCAAGGGGCTGGCGGTTCCCACCAGTTGATCGGCGAATGCCAGGCTGGCCGGGACGCCACTGACGACGGGAGCGGTTCCGGTGCCGCTGATCGACACGCTCTCCGTAGTGCCGCTGACGGCATTGCTGTTGTCGGTCAGCGTCACTGTGGCACTGCGCGACCCGGTCGCGGTGGGTTTGAAGGTCACGCTGACGCTGCAATTCGCGCCCGCCGCAAGGGATGTGCCGCAGTTGTTGGTCTGACTGAAGTCGCCGGCATTGGTTCCGCCGACTACGATGCTGGTGATGGTCAGCGCCGCGCCGCCCGTGTTCGAGACGGTCACGGCCTGGACGGCGCTGCTGGTTCCGACCAGCGTCGCGGCGAACGCCGGCAGGCTGCTGGGAACGCTCGCCACCGGCGCCACAGCCGTGCCGGTCAGTGTGGTGAGCTGGGTGCTTCCGGTGACGCCGCCCGTGTTGTCCGTAACCGTTATGGTTCCGGTGCGCGTGCCGGTCGCGGTGGGTTTGAAGGTCACGGTAATGGCGCAACTCCCGCCTGCGGCGACAGACGTTCCGCAAGTGTTCGTCTGGCTGAAGTCGCCGGCGTTGGCGCCGCTGATGGCGACGCTGGCGATGGTCAGCGCCGCGGTGCCGGTATTGCTCAGAGTAATGTTCTGGGTTGCGCTGCTCGTGCCTACCAACTGGCTTGCATACGTCAGGGTCGCCGGGCCCAGGCTGGCGGTAGGACCGACTGCGGTGCCGCTCAGGCTTGACGTTTGATTGGTCGACGTCGAGTAGTTGGAATTATCGGAGACGGTCAGCGTGCCGCTGATCGTGCCCTGGCTCGTGGGCTTGAAGACCACGCTGATGGTGCAACTCGAGCCCGCCGCCACCGACGATCCGCAGGTGTTGGTCTCGGAATAATCCGAGCTTACGGAGATGCTCGTGATCGTGAGCGCCGCATTACCGCTGTTGGTCAGGGTAACGTTCTGGGTCGCCCCGCTGGTGTTTTCGAACACATTGCTCCAGCTCAGGCTTGACGGGCCAAGACTTGCTTCGGGCGCAAGGCCGACGCCGCTCAGAGGTATCGTCTGGGCTGTGCTCGATTGATTATCGGTAATCGACAGCGAGCCCGAACGCGATCCCTCCTGGGCCGGAGTGAACGTGATCGTAATGTTGCAGCTCTGGCCCACCCACAGTTTCACAGGGAACGAGCCGCAGGTGTTGGTCTCGACAAACTCCGTGTCCGTGGTGGAGATTGAGTCAACGACCAGTTCCGCGCTACCGTTGTTCGACAGGGTTGTCATCATACCGGCGCTGGTGACGCCGACGTTGGTGTTCGGGAATGTCAGAGACGACGGGCTGAAGTTCGCGTTTCCTGCCTGCAGCAGAACCTCGACGACGTCGTCGGGCAAATCCGTCGTCACCACGTCGATCCGGCCGTCGCTGTTCACATCCGCGAGCGCCAGGCCGAGTATCGAGGTAGCGTTGGGATCGACCAGGTACCCTGTATAGGGTTGGAAGGTTCCGTCGCCGTTCCCCAACAGCGAAGAGAAGCTGTTGCCGGTGTAATCCGCGATCGCCAGGTCAAGAAATCCATCGCCGTTCAGATCGGCAGTGCCCAGGAAGTATCCTCCACCCGCAATTGCGATCGGCGACTGGCTCGATTGCGTGAAGGTGCCGCTGCTGTTGAGAAGAATCGTGACCTGGCCGCTGGTGAGGTCGGAAACGGCGAGGTCCATCTCGTTGTCGCCATTGAAGTCACTGGTCACCAGACCGGACGCCCCGAGGCCGGGCGACACGGAATAGAAAGTGCCCGACGAAAATGTTCCGGTGCCGCTGCCGGTCAGAATCCATACACCGTTGTTCTGAAAATCGCTGACCGCGAGGTCCAGGAAGCCGTCTCCGTTATAATCCGCCAGGGCGAGGCCGTACGGCTGTCCGAGAGCGCCGTAATGGTCCGGTGTTCCAAATGTGCCATCGCCATTGCCGAGCAGGATGTAAACGAACCCGCCGGTGCTGGGGTCCTGGCAAGCGACCGCCAGGTCCAGAATGCCGTCGCCGTTGAAATCGGCGGCCGCGATGGCGTAGGGCTGCGTCCCCGCAATCGGGAAATCCGTGGTTGTTGGGGTAAAGGTTCCGCTCGCGGATCCGAGCAGAATGGTATAGCTGGACCCGCCCATGTTCGCGACTGCCAGGTCCAGGTAACCATCCTCGTTGAAGTCCCCGACGGCCACGCCCTCGGGATCGAGTCCCGTGGAGTACGTCGAGTTTATAGCGCCGGTGAAAGAGCCGTTGCCGTTGCCATAAAAGATGGAGACGGCGCCGCCCAGGTTCTCGTTGGAGACGGCGAGATCGAGAATGCCGTCACCATTGAAATCGCCGAAGACCGGTACGTTCGGGTGGTTACCGCCTGAGGGAGATTGAGTCGTCAGCCGGAAAAAGAGTCCTGTCGTCGGCAAGGTGACGATAAAAGGCACCTCGTTCGAAGAATAAGAGCCGCTGCCGACTGGATTTTTCACCACGATGAGGGCGCTGGTGGCGCTCGCGATTTCCGTTGCGCCGACGGTAGCCGTCACCTGCGTGCTGCTGACAAACGTGGTCGGTAGACCGACGCTGCTCACGTGCTGGACCCAATACACGGTCGAGCCGTTCACGAAATTGGCGCCGTTAACCGTCAGCGTGAACGAAGCCCCCCCGGGCGCCGCTGTAACTGGTGAGATATTTACAATATAAGGAACAGGAGTGGTGGCATAAGCTTGCTGGCCGAATCCGGTGAGGAACGTTATGAGGCCAAGCGTGGCGAGTACACGGGCACTACGACCAACGATTTGAGACATTTTCCCCCCTGCCCGGGAGTCTCTGACCTGAGATACTCCTTCACGGGCTGCGCCAAGATACCCTGGCTGCCTGTCGGCGGTCCAGGTTACGACTCACTGCTGACTGATCACAACAGCCCAAGGCAGGTGGTTCGTGCTTGATTATCCCCCGCCACCGGGCGATTTACGTCAACGTTCCAAAAGAATCGTACTTTTTCTTCCGCGACGTCAAGCCATAACCGTTGCTATATCTTTAAAGATAATACAGCCCGGAGACAATATCACTTCCTTATTAATTTGCAAGCCTTTTTTTTTGGGCCCGTATCCGGGTGCTCAGGCCTGGTTTCGACGGGGCACCCGGGTGCGGCCTGGCAACCATCAGGGTCATCCACTAAGCCACATCGGGACAACTACTTCCAGGCGCAGCCCTTTCGGGGCTTTCGCGCTGCTGCCTCGGTGAGCGCCGCGAGGAATTTGTCCCTCAGCAGCGCCTCTTCGCGAGATTCGGGGCCGTCATCCTCCGGATCATCCCAGAATTCCTCAGGCGGTGGTTCAAGCACGGGATCGGTTGTTCGGTTGCTGGTAATCGGTGATCGGTTGTCGGTCTCAAAACCGGTAACCGGCTG
>JASHQD010000772.1 GCA_030037755.1 Terriglobia bacterium | reverse complement strand
CGCGTGATTTCAGGCATGTCCGTGTTCAAAGTCACGCGGACCGTGGAGCGGAATTTCGGATACTCGTAAACCGTGGTCATGGAGTCGGGCTGGTTGCGCCCGTCTTCGGTCCAGCGGAAAAGCCCGCCCATTGAGGCGGCGCGCTGCGGTGGGGCATCCACGCTCATCACGTAGTGAATGCCGGTCAGCTGGTGCACGTAGAGGTCGCCGGGCACGCCTTCGCCGTAATCCTGAAAACCGCGCCAGCGCGCGAAACGGATGGGATCGAAGGGGTGCCTGGGCGCCGCGCCCTGCCAGGTCTCCCAGTCGAGATTCTGCGGTGAAAGATCGGGCGGAGGAGGATACACCCACGCCCCGCAGGGATCGTTGCGGCCGAGCGAGCCTTCGACGAGCACCACGTCGCCGATCGCGCCCTGATCCACCAGCTCTTTTGCTTTCGCGTAGACTACCGAGCTGCGCCGCTGGCTGCCGATCTGCACAATGCGGTTGTTTTTCTGCGCGGCGGCGATGATCTCAAAGCCTTCCTCCACGTGATGGGTCATCGGCTTCTCGCAATAGATGTCCTTGCCGGCGCTGCACGCGTCCACGATGATCTGCTTGTGCCAGTGATCGGGCACCGCGGCAATGACGCATTGCACGTCACTCGACGAGAGGACCTCCTGATACCGGCGCGTGGTCGGGATCGTCTTGCCGACGATCGCCTTCGCCAGGTCGTGCCGTCCGTCATAGAGATCGCAGGCCATGATGCACTCGACTCCAGGCAGCCCGATGGCCGTGTGCAGCAAGCCCGAGCCCTGCATGCCGATGCCAATCATGCCGAATCGCACCGTGTCGCCCTCCGCCGGTGGCCGCAAGGGAGCAACCGCCAGCTCCCGCGCCGCTGCGGCTCGCGGATTGAGCACCGAGCGGCCCATCGCCGCCGCACCCGCCACTCCGGCGGTGCGCCGCATGAAGGATCGTCTCGAAATACCGTCTCCAGCCATACCGACCTCCTCGAATCGAGATGTTCTCGTGGTACCGCTTATCGTATCGAGCGCCGCAATACAAGAGCAAGCGATTTGGCAGCCGGCGTCCAATTGCGGATTGGGCGCCTCTCCATCGGACGACAGCAGCGGGCGGGCATAATGGTGAATAGTGAATGGTGAATAGCAAACGGTGAGTGTCCCCACTATGGAGACTTGAACCGCCGATGGTACTCCCCCGCGGTCGCGCCCACCAACGCCAGAGCCCGCTCCCGGGTCGGGGACGTACCACCCGTGACGGAACGAGGGGGCGTAATTCATCGACCGGTCGCGCTTCTTGCGATCAGCGCCCGCTGCAGGTTGCGATAGCAGGCCTGGCGCCGCGGTTCCGTGGAGCGGAAGCGGATTTCACGCGGCACGGCGTTGGCGAGCACCAGGTTCGCGCGGTTGGCGGCGAGCACGCGGTCCGTAACCGTGTATTTGCGCTTCGGGCGCGGGGTGAAGTCGGAAGCGGAGGATTGCAGTTCGATTATGGTGGTACTCCTGGTCGGCGGTCAGTTCTCGGTTGCCGGTTCGTGGAACCGAAAACCGGCTACCGGCAACCAGACCAACCGCCGCCTACTCTGAACAGACCACATCCGAGTGGGACAATGGAGAAAAGTGAGAATAGTGAGAAACTATTTTTTTAGCGATTGTGAGCCGGATCACTGCGTTGAAGCATGAAGTGGAGTATCAGGGCGCGCCGAATCGAGCTCGGTGGATCCAGGGGAGGCTTATTCCAGCGGCTAAAGCCGATTCTTCGGTTGATTGCGCGTTTCGGCGCGGGTGAAGCCGCGCCCTTTCACGCGTCGTTACCATGTCGCTCGTGGCGGGCCGCGCCCTTTCGAAGGTGGCGCGCGCTGTGAACCGTCGACTGTCAACTGTGGACTACTTCTGGAACAGCAGCGGCGCAAACGCGATGAGATTGCGCCGCCAGACCATCCAGGTATGCATGCCCGGAGTCTCGATGTCGGTGTGCTGGACGCCTTTCGACGTCAGCCAGTCGCGGAACTTGCGATTCGGCCCGATCAGATGATCCTCGGTACCGCAGGCGATCCACAGCAAGTGCAGTTGCGAGTTCACGCCGGAGTCGAGGTGTGGGAACTCGGTGGCATAGTTATCGCCAAGGCCGCCGCCGCTGAACGAACCCACCCACGCGAATTCGTCCAGGTGATTCAATCCGACATAGAGTGACTCCGCGCCGCCCATGGAGAGTCCCGCGAGCGCGCGATGCTCGCGGTCGGCCTTGACGCGGAAATTCTTCTCCACTTGCGGAATCACTTCGGTGATCAGCGCTTCGCCGAACTTGTCCATGTTGCGCTGGATCAGGCTGGCGTCGCGGAAGGCCCCCGGACCGCGATGCAGGACCTCGGGCGCGCCGTAGCCGAGGCTCATTACGATCAGCATCGGATTGACCTTCCCCTGCGCGATCAGGTTATCGAGGATGTAGTTGGCACGGCCCACCTGCGTCCAGCCGTCGGCGCCGTCGCTGTAGCCGTGCTGCAGATAGAGGACGGGATAGGTGGCCTTCGCCTTGGGATCGTAGCCCGGAGGCGTGTAGACGAAGTAGTCGCGATCGTCGCCCACCACGGCCGAGTGATAGAAATAATGATGCACCACGCCGTGGGGAACGTCGGTCGTTTCCCAATCGGGCGGCGGCGTGCCCGGTACGTGGACCATGTTGGAGAGGAACAGCAGGTTGGTTTTCATCAAGGTGTTTGAGGGATCGACCAGGCTAACGCCGTCCGCCACAAATGTGTAGCCGTAGTAGTCGGGCTCGAGCGGCTGCGTGGTGATGCTCCAGACGCCCTGATCGTCCTTCTGCATGGGTTGTGGCTGCGTGGTGCCCTCGAGATTGAGCCCGACCTGTTGCGCATTGGGATCGCGGAAGCGGAAGGTGACCGTGCGGTCGGAATTCACCTCGGGCGAAACGATCGGCGGCGGGGGTTGCGGGCGCGGAACCTGAGGAGGTTGCGCGACAGCGGTGGGTGAGGCGGCGGTGGAGGTGGCCGATTGCGCCCAGCACGCGGAGATCCCCAACGCGAAAGTCATCAACCGAAGCAGTAGTCTGCGTTTCATGGTTCAATCCTCCGCAGTAACGAGTCAAATCGCCAGCAGCAAGCTGCGGCCCAGGGCGCCGGTCACCTGATCCTGCGCGGCCAGGGCCGAGTCACGGACGATACCGTTTAAGGAGCGTAGGTGATCGGCGAAGTCCCAGGCCAGATCCCGGGCCTCGCGGACACTCCAAATCGCCAGCAACTTCCCGATCTTCCCGGTGTTCTGGGCCAACTCGCCAACGATTCCGGTGGCGAGAAACTGCAGAGCTTCGGGAAGAGTGGCTTCAAGGAGTCCGTTCACGCTCTCAAAATCTTCATGCTCCGGACTCGTCTTGTCCGGAACGATATCGAGATCGCCGTCGGTTTGAAGCAGCGCCAGCGCCAGATCGTGATTGATGTGCGCGTTCATTCCCGCCAAAGCGAACTGGATGCGGTCAATCCCCGGACGAAAGCGCGCTTCGAACAGCGCCTTCCAGGAGCTGCAGGTGTTTGAGGATTGGCTCAACCAGCTCGAGATCGCGGTGAAATAGAACTGCGCAAAGACTACGTCGAGACGGGTCAGCCAGGTCGCGTCTTTCCAGCCTCCCGCCGGGGGATTGCCGTCCACCTGCTTCGTGACCATCATGTAGAGAAGATTGAACCACTTCAGCCCGTCGCCGTTTGGGAGCAGATTGTCGATGCTCTGCATCGTGCCGAGTACGTCGGCAATGGTGGCAGGCGCAGCTCCGCTCGAGATTTTGAGAAGCGCGCTGTCCGTATCCGAGCCGCTCATCGGGATATCCTATCAGGGATCGCGCGGAACGATGACGGGTGTTCCGGAGAATGGATCAACCGCGTCCGACAAACGGCATCTTGGTGGCCATGACGGTGATGAATTGCACGTTGGCATCGAGCGGCAGATTCGCCATGTAGAGCACCGCGTCAGCCACGTGCTGCACGTCGAAGCGGGGCTCGACGGCGCGCGTGCCGTCGGCCTGCGGAACGCCGCGCGCCATTCGGGCGCTCATCTCGGTCTCGGCGTTGCCCACGTCAATCTGGCTGCAGGCGATGTCGTACTTGCGGCCGTCGAGCGAAATGCACTTGGTGAGACCCGTCATGGCGTGCTTGGTGGCCGTGTAGGGCGCAGAATTCGGACGCGGCGTGTGCGCCGAAATCGATCCGTTGTTGATGATGCGACCACCGCGCGGCTCCTGTGTCTTCATGATCCGGATCGCTTCCTGCGCGCACAGAAACGCGCCCGTCAGGTTGGTGCCTACGACCGAACTCCACTGCTCGAAGGTGAGATCCTCCATGGGAATGCCCGGTGCCCCGATGCCCGCGTTATTGAAGAGCACATCGAGGCGTCCGAACGAATCGCGAGTGCGGGCAAACAGCGCGCTGACGCTCGCGGGATCGCTGACGTTGGTCGGGACCACGAGCATCGGACCGCCATCCGGCTTTGCCTGCGCTGCGGTTTCGTCCAGCCGATCGGCACGGCGTCCGGCGAGGACGACGGCGTAACCTGCCGCATGAAGCGTCAAGGTGACGGCGCGTCCGATCCCGCTGCCGGCGCCGGTGACGAGGGCGATCTTCACAGGAGCTTCTCCAAGTCCTCGGGGCTCAGGTCCGCGTCGCGCAAAATGGTTCGCGGTAGCTTCGGGTGTAGGGTTTTCGAGGCATGAAACCGAACGGTAGCCCGTCTTCCGGGGGTGTTCTCGTAAATTCTGGGGCTCCCACTTTGCCGCACAAGCGCGAATCTCGTCTTCTCCAGGACAGAGCAGATTTCGCGGGCTGTGACACGCGGCAACTTGGGCATCAGACGGCGATTTCAACTGTGGAAAGGCTGACCGACAAACCGTGCGGAATCCCTTCGCCGGATGCTAGGCGATCCTCGACGTGGAGCTGAATGGCATCCTTCATGTTGGCGATCGCTTCCTCGTATGCGTCTCCCTGGCTGTAGCAACCTTGGAGCGCGGGACAAGTAACGAAATACCCGTCCTGATCGCTTTCGACGACGACGGGGAGTGTCAGATGCTGCATGGGGTGAGTATATTCCCGCAAGGGCGATGATGCAAAGCACGCCGCCGACCTGATATGCTTTGTGGCATGGAACTACACTTGGCCCCGGAGACCGGAGGCGAAGCTGAACGATTTGGCGCGCCGGACGCACCGTACGGACGAGCTGCTCGAGGAGGCCGTCGAGAATTTGGTCACGTACAGCGATTGGTTCGAGAACAAGGTGACCGGCAGCATCGCCGCGACAGAGCGTGGCGAAGCGGTTGCTGACGAGCAGGTGCGCGCTTGGATTGAGCAGCGAGAACGCTCCTGAATGCGAATCGAGTGGTCTGCACACGCAGTTTCGGACCTGAAGACCATCTCTGAATACATCGAGCGAGACCGCAGTTTAGAAGCGGCGAACCGAATCGCCCGGGGCTATCTACGACGCCGTACAAAGCCTGCGGAGATTCCCTTGGCGCGGTCGGTACGGACGGATTGAAGACACACGCGAACTGGTCCCGACTGCCGTACCTGATCGTCTACCGCGTCCTCCCAGAGCGGGTCCTCATTCTGAATATCGTGCATCAGGCGCAAAGGTGGCCCTAGCGATCAGCCGGGCCATGAGTGGCCCTCCCTCGCCCGAACCTTTCCGCTCTCATGGTACCCTTGAGTCTGTGGTCCCCTTGACGGACCTCATTGTGCGGCGATGCGTATTATTCTCTACAGCGGCAAAGGCGGCGTCGGCAAGACCAGCATCTCGGCTGCGACCGGACTCGAACTCGCCCGTCGCGGCTACCGGACGCTGGTCATGTCGGTCGATCCCGCCCATTCCTTGAGCGACAGCTTCGATCTCGACCGCTCGCTGATGGATCACGAGGCAGGACGCGCGGTCAGCGTGGCGAAGAATCTGTGGATTCAGGAAGTCGACGTCCAGGAGGAGATCGCGCGCCATTGGGAAGCGGTCTACGGCTACGTGGCCGGCCTGCTGAACGTCTCGGGGCTCGAGCAGACGCTGGCCGAGGAACTGGCGATCTTTCCTGGGATGGAGGAAGTCAGTTCGCTGCTGTATGTGAATCAGTACGTGCGCGAGAAGACGTTTGACGTGATCCTGCTCGATTGCGCCCCGACAGGCGAATCGTTGCGCTTCGTGAGCATCCCGACCACGCTCGAGTGGTACATGTCAAAGATCTTCAAGGTGGAGCGCAGCGTCGCCAAAGTCGTGCGGCCCATGCTGAGCACGATCACCACCGTGCCGCTGCCGGGCGACAGCTACTTCCAGAATCTGCAGGACCTCTATCGGAAGCTGGAAGGAGTCGACAAGCTGCTGATCGATCCCAAGATGACTACCGTGCGCCTCGTGACCAATCCCGAAAAGATGGTGCTCAAGGAGACGCAGCGTGCGTTCACCTTCTTTTGCCTTTACGGCCTGACGGTGGACGCGGTCATCGTGAATCGCATCCTGCCGAGCGGGATCCACGACAGCTTTTTCGCGGCCTGGCGCGAAACCCAGGAGCGCTGGATCCAGGCCATCGAGGAGTTCTTTTCGCCGGTCGAAGTCTGGCGCGTGCCGCTCTTCCAGGACGAAGTGCTGGGCGCCGAGCGGCTGCGGATGCTGGCCAGGGAGCTTTACCACGATCGCGATCCTTCGGAATGCTTCAATCACGAAGCGCCGTATCGGTTCCGCAAAGTGGACGGGCAGTATCAGCTCCGGCTGCGGCTCCCGTTTGTTAGCGGCAAGGATGTAACTCTGCACAAGAACCAGGACGAGCTTATCGTCCGTATCGGGCCCGTCAAACGGCACGTGGCGCTGCCGCAGCGCATGGCAGGTCTCGATCCGCTGAGCGCCCGCGTGAAGGAAGGCGAACTCGTGGTGATTCTGGGAAGGAGTCAGGATGCCGAGAGCAAAACAAAACCGCAGGTCCGAACCACGGCGTGAGTCGACGGCCCAGTTTCCTCCGATGGCCCTGTGGTTCATGCGGGAGATTCTTCCGATTCTGCGCCGGCGGCGCAATTCCGAGTCGGCGCGGCATCTGCGCAACGCCGGGATCGAGGTGCTGGAGGCCATGCGATCATTCCTCGACAACGCCATCGAGTGCCTGCGCGAAGAGAATCGGCAGGCGCCGATGAGGAAGATCGAGGTCAAAGACTAGGGGCCAGGGGTCAGGGGCTAGGGACTGGTGGCTAGTGGCTAGACCAGGACTGAGGACTCCATGGAACGCGGTAGCGGTTGGGGTTGGCACGAGTGAAGATTAAGGTGCTCTTTTTCGGCTCGGCGCGCGACGCCACGGGCGTGGGGGAAGAACAGATCGATGTCGAGAACGGTCCCGCGCTTGGCGATCTTCGGCGCCAGTATGAGACGCGCTTCCCGCGCCTCGGTGAAATGAGCAGTACGCTTCTGATTGCTGTCAACGAGGAGTTTCGCGATCGTTCCTGGCGCCTGCGCGAGGGAGACGAGGTGGCCTTCATTCCGCCCGTCAGCGGCGGCCAGGATGGTTCCGGGTCAGACGATGTTCTTCGCCTGACGCGCACTCCGATCCTGACGGCGCAACTGGCTGAGGACCTGAAAAAGCCCGCGGACGGAGCGGTAGTAGTATTCGAGGGCATCGTCCGCGATCATTTGGGTGACCGCCGGACGCGCTATCTCGAGTACGAAGCGTATGAGTCGATGGCGCTCAAGAAGATGTTGGAGATTGCAGTTGAGGCGCGCGCGAAGTTCAGAATCGATCGCATTGGAATCATCCACCGGCTGGGACGCATCGAAATACGTGAGACCAGCGTGGCCATCATCGTGACGGCCGAACATCGCGCGGCTGCATTCGACGCTTGCCGCTACCTGATTGATCGCCTGAAACAGGTGGTGCCCATCTGGAAAAAGGAGTTCTTCGAGGACGGGTTTATCTGGGCCGAAGGTGAGCAGCAGGCGACGGCTGCCAGATAGGCCCGAACTACGAGGCCTCTCAGTTTATGGAGACCTATCTCGCCACCGCCGTCGAAATCGCGCGCGAAGCCGGCGCGCTGATCCAGCAGCTTTCGCATCGTCCGCACCAGATCCATTACAAGCGTCCGTCGGATATCGTCACCGAGGTGGATCGCCGCTCCGAGGAATTGATCGTCGAGCGCCTGCGCAGCCGTTTCCCGAAGCACGGCATCGTGAGTGAGGAGGGCGGCGGGCAGAAGACTCCATCGGAGTACTGCTGGTACGTGGATCCGCTCGACGGCACCACCAATTTCGCCCACGGCTTCCCGGTCTACTGCGTCACGCTCGGGCTCGCTTACAACAACGAGGTGATCGCGGGCGTGGTCTATGACCCCACGCGTGATGAGCTTTTTACCGCCGAACGCGGATCGGGCGCTTACCTCAATCGGCAGCGCATCCACGTTTCGAAATCCGCCACTCTCAGCGAGTGCCTGGTGGCAACCGGATTTCCGCCGTTCATGCGGGATCACGAACTGAACATCCAGCTGTATTACCGCTTCACCAGGCTGACGCATGGGGTGCGGCGCGCCGGTTCAGCCGCGCTCGATTTGTGCTCGGTGGCCGCGGGGCGATTCGATGGATTCTGGGAGCTGAAGCTGAATCCGTGGGACAAGGCGGCGGGGAGTTTGCTCGTAACCGAAGCCGGCGGACGCGTGACCGATCTCGCGGGCGGACCCTTTGAGTTGCTGGGACGCGAAGTTTTCGCTTCAAATGGCCTGGTCCATGACGAGATGATGGCCGTTTTCAACGAAGCCGCTCCGAGCCCTGCGCCGCCGGGCGATGCGCCGGTCGCTGTGAGCGATTGACCCAACGATGAGTCCTGCTTTGACAGCGCGAGCCTGGCTTCGGGAGCGGCGAAAGTTGATCACGCTGCTTGACACCGGCGGCACCGTGGCTGCGAGCGATCCACCGCTGCTCGCGGCGCCCGGAACAAAGAGAATTTCGCGCGGCGGCCGCCGTCCGCGACGAGTCCTGCGTCGCCCCGGTTTGACGATGCTCTCACTCGGGCTCGCCGACTCGGCGGCATCGCGGCCGCTCTGGTCGCCCGATCCCGAGATCACCGAGACGGTCATCTCGCTGCGGCGTCTTCCCGCCGCGCTCGATGGATTCCGGATCGTCCACCTCACCGATATCCATCACAGCATTTTCACGCCGCTCGAGGAGGTTGAGCGTGCCGTTTACCTGGCAAATCGCCTGCAACCCGACCTCGTCGCGCTGACCGGCGACTATGTTACCTTCTCGCCCGCTTACATCCAGCCGGTGGCGCGCGCGCTCGGAAAACTGAAGGCTCGACATGGTGTGTTCGCCGTGCTGGGCAATCACGATTTCCAGGTTGACGCGGATGAGATGACGCGCGCATTGCGATCGCATCGCATCCGCGTGCTGCGCAACTCACGCCGTCCGTTGCGGGCGGGAAAAGAAACCCTGTGGATCCTGGGCGTGGACGACCTCTGGTGGAGTTCAGACGATCTGCCGGCCGCGCTCAAAGCCGTACCCGCGCGCGATACCAAGATTCTGCTGTGCCATAACCCGCTTGGCATCTGGCAGGCGTCGCGGCACTCCATCGACCTGGTGCTCTCGGGACACACGCACGGAGGTCAAGTGCGCGTGCCGGGATTCCGCAATCTGTACCGCTCGAAACTCGGCGAGCGCTTTGTGGACGGATGGAACCGGCTGCATTCCACCCAGATTTACGTCAGCCGCGGAATTGGCAAAGTGATTGTGCCCATCCGCTTCGATTGTCCGTCGGAAATTGCTTGCCTTAATCTGCGCCGCGGGCGCTCTTCGCCCGGCCTCAACTAGGCGTCCGCCCCGTCATGGCCCAAATTCCAGCTCCCAGTGGCAGCACGGCGCCTGAACCCCAGCACCTGCGGCGCGAATTGGGTCTCGCGCAGTCCACCGCGCTCGCCATTACCGACATGGTGGGCATCGGGCCCTACATCACCATTCCCCTGTTACTCGCCACCATGGGCGGGCCCAGGGCGCTGCTGGCGTGGTTTGTGGGCGCGGCAATCGCGTTTTCAGATGGGCTGGTCTGGGCCGAACTGGGCGCGGCGTTCCCCAAAGCCGGCGGAAGCTACAACTATCTGCGCGAGGCCTACGGACCGGCGGGACCCGGCCGCTGGCTCTCGTTCCTGATGGTCTGGCAGATCATGTTCTCAGCGCCGCTTTCGGTGGCGAGCGGCAGCATCGGGTTCGCCAACTACTTCCATTATCTTTGGGCCGGAATGCCGGCCTGGGGCGAACGTGCATTGGCCGGCTTGTTCCCGCTCCTGCTGGTTGTTCTGCTCTACCGTCATATCGGCGCGATCGGGAATCTGTCACTTGTGCTTGCCGTCGGCGTTCTCGGGGGAAGCCTCTGGATCATCATCTCGGGACTACCGCATCTCAGCGCGGAGCGTATTTTCGACATTCACACCGGGTTTTCGATGAACTGGGTGTTCTGGGCCGCGCTCGGTCATGCGACGCTTTACGCCCTATACGACTATTTCGGTTACTACAACGTGTGCTATCTGGCGGAGGAGATTCGCAACCCGGGGCGCGTGATTCCGCGCGCGATTCTGTTCTCGATCGCCACGGTCGGGACCCTCTATGTGCTCATGAGCGTCTCATTCCTCAGTGTGATCCCGCTCGATCGCCTGCTGCACACCAAGTTTGTCGCCTCCGACTACATCGCCATGCTCGAAGGCGCGGCCGCCGGGAAAGCCATGACGGTCCTGCTGCTCTGGATCGCTTTTTCCTCGGTATTTTCGCTGCTGCTCGGCTATTCGCGTATACCTTACGCAGCCGCCATCGACGGCAACTTCTTTCGCGTGTTCGGACGCCTGCACCCGGAAGGCGGATTCCCTCACGTTTCGCTCATCGCGCTGGGTGCGATCGCAGCGATTTTCAGCCTGGGCCATTTAAGCGAA